>VXNE01000396.1 GCA_009840715.1 Gammaproteobacteria bacterium | reverse complement strand
CCGCAGAAGAGCGCGTCCGCCTCCACCTCGCGCGTTAGCGCGACGATCCGGACGAGTACGTCGCGCAGGGACTGCCGCCGCTGCCGCGCGGCGGCGCTGGCCGCCCCCGTCCACGCGAAGCTCGCGTCGAGGTGGAGATCGGCGAAATGGACGATTCGGGTCGCGCGCGGCGTGGCTGCCATCGGGCCGCCATTATGCGCTCAACCCGCGCCCGGCTTCAGCACCTCAATCAAGCGTCAGCGGCTCGTGCGTGACCACCGGACGGCGCAGCCGGATCGGCGGCATCCAGACCGTCGCCGGCCCGCGTGCCCACCAGTCCCCGCTCCGGGACTTCTCTTCCGGCGTCGTGAAGCGGTACGGGTACCGCAGGATACGCAGGTACGTGGGCCGGGCGCCGTCGAACGGGTCCGCCAGCAGTCCGAGTACGGCGGGCCGCGCTTCAAGCAGGGCAAACGCCAGGTCGTACGTCCACGGAGCGCGCTCGGGTGTCGTGAGCGCGGCGAACCACATCTGCCAGTCGAGCCGCGGCTGGTGCGGCGCGGCCCACCGCGGCGCCACCGACGGGTCCCCGGGCTTGAACGGAAAGCCGTACGCCGTCCACGTCTCGCCGTCCAGCGATCCTTCGACCACGAGTTCGTCGCGCTCCGTCGTCATCACGGCGAAGAGCCCGTAAGGGTTCGCGAGGCGCAGCGGCCGAACGATCTGCGTCAGTCCCGACCCGAACCACGGCTGCCGCGCGACCGACTCCACCGTGACCGCGATGCCGAGGACCATGACGCAGCCGGCGGCAACCTTCGCGGCGGTGCGTCCGCCGACTGGCCGCACTCCACGGAACCAGGCCGGCAGCAGGCGGTCGTCCAGCAGCGCGACGCAGAGCACGACGGTCAGCACATTGAAGAAGTTGTAGTTGCCGGTCGCGAAGATGAGCAGTTCCAGCAGCACGAACGCCGCCGCCGCGACGAGCCGCGGGTTGCGCGGCAGCACGACGCAGAACGGCAGTACCAGTTCGATGAAGAGCGTCGCTTTCACCCCCCACTCGAGCAGGACCGCCGGCGCATGGTGCGCGTACCAGGCGAGGGCGGTGGGCAGGGGCTGCGTCTCGAAGTGGTAGCCGAGCGCGGTCCCGTCCGCCCACGTGGGGTCCGCGCTTGCGAGCTTCACGAACCCGGACAGGAACATGAAGCGGAAGAGCACCAGGCGCGTCAGCCAGACACCGGCGGCCGGCGCCCGGGCGAGAACGGCGGCGACGACGAAGCATTCGATGAGCAGGATGTCCCACTGGTAGGACAGGAACACCTGTCCCACGCCGAGGAGGGAGAGGTAGCAGGTGTAGGCGACCAGCGCCGCCACGCAGCGCCAACGCCCGGCCAGGGCGACGAGCGTGGCGGCCGTTCCCACCGCGCACACGACGTGCAACGCGAGGCCCGACGCGTCGACCCAGAAAACCGTCGGCAGGAGCCAGTAGCGTTCCGCGCCGCGAGCGTCGCGCACCGCTTCGAGGTATCCCTCGGCCGGCAACACGCCGCCGGGCCCCCCCAGACCGTCGATCTGCCACCAGAGGGAGACGAAGGCGGCCAACCCGCACAGCGCGATGCCGCGCACGAGCACGTCCGCCGTGACGGCGAACTCGGCGCGGACCAGCCGGCCTCCGAACAGGATCCGGCAGACCGCCAGGCAGAAGCTTCGACGCCGGGCGGTCCACCGGTACGCGGCCTCCGCCAGTAGGGCGAAACCGGGCAGGCGGCGATAAAGCGCTTGCCAGAGGCCCGCACCGCCCTCCGCCAGCGTGCGGAACGCGGCGTCGGCGCCCCGGTAGCGCTTCGTGCCGGAGAAGAGCCAGATGGTCTCGGCGAATTCCTTCTCGCCGATATCGGCGTACTCGGCACGCACCTCCTGGTACGGCCGGTACTCCACGGCGTCACCGGTCACCGAAGCCGCGTAGGCCACCATGTAGCGGCAGAACGCACAGTCACCGTCGTAGACGAGGCGCGGCTTCATGGGCGAAGATCATAGCCTCCGGGAGCGCCCGCTCCCGGCTTCACCGGCCCCTGGGACCCCGAGAGGAGACGCACGATCGCCGCACCGCTTACGGACATCCGCGTCATCGACGCCACGAGCCGGTGGGGAGAGATGGCCGGACGCATACTCGCCGAGCTCGGCGCGGAAGTAATCAAGGTCGAGCCTCCCGAGGGCTGCGACAGCCGCGCGCTGCCCCCCTTCGCGGGCGACGACTCCCTGTACTGGACCGCACTCGGGGTCGGCAAGCGCAGTGTCGTGGCGGAGGATCCGACCGTCTTCCTCGACGACGCGGACGTGTTCGTGGAGTCGCGCCATACGCCGGGCATCCAGGAACGTTTCCCGCACTTGGTGCACGCCTCCGTGACCCCGTTCGGTACGAGCGGCCCCTACGCCGATCTTCCGGCGACGGAGCTGACCGTCGAGGCCGCGGGCGGGCTGGTCGGGCTGCAGGGCAATGCCGACCGACCGCCCCTGCCGATGGGCGCGATGCCGCAGGCCGCGTTCCACGCCGGGGCCCAGGCCGCGGCCGACATCGTCGTGGCTCTCCACGAGCGGCAGGCATCGGGCCTCGGCCAGCATCTCGACGTGTCGGCACAAGCCGCTGTCGTGTGGACCCTGATGAGCGCCACGGGCTATCCGCCCAACGCCGGGACGAATCCCCCCGGCACCAGCGAGTTCCGGGGCATCCGCCCGGAGCCGATCGCCCCCGGCCTCAAGTTGCCCTATATCGTCCCGTGCGCGGACGGCCACGTCATCGTGTTCTTCCAGATGCCCATCCTGGGCGAACGGACGCTGCACCACGTCGTCCGCTGGGTGGAAGAGGACGGCGCAGACGTGCCCGAAGGCGCCCGGGGCAAGGACTTCCGGCGCTGGCTGACGGAGCTTCGCGAGGGACATCTCGATGCCGAGTTGCTCGCCGCCACCGTGGAGTCGTGCCGCGCCTTCGTTGCCGGAAAGACCAAGCGGCAACTGCAGGCCTTCTCCGCCCGGCACGGACTCACCATCGCCCCGATCCTCGACGTCGCGGACCTCCTCGAGGACCCGCATCTCGAGGCGCGCGAGTTCTGGACGGACATCGGAGATCGAACGCACCCGGGCGCCTTCGCCAAGCTGTCCCGGACGCCGCTGTCGTCGGGAACCCCGGCCCCGCGCCTCGGGGAACTTGCCCAGCCCACGCCG
>VXNE01000617.1 GCA_009840715.1 Gammaproteobacteria bacterium | reverse complement strand
GGGCAATGCGATGTACCACCTGCTGCGGGCGGACGAGTTCGACGCGGAGCGCGCCCGGGAGCTCGGTCTCGTGCAGGAAGTGGTGCCGGCGGGTACGCAGCGCGCGCGGGCCCGGCAAGTGGCCGCCGAGATCTGCGAGTGCGCCCCGATCGCGGTCCAGGAGATCAAGCGCGCCGCGCTCGTCTATCTGCAGCAAGGGGAGCGGGCCGCCTTCGACGAGGTCCCGCGCATGCGCGAGCGTACGGCGGGCTCGGAGGATGCGCGCGAGGGCATGATGTCGTTCGTGGAGCGGCGTGACGCTGTGTTCAAGGGTCGCTAAGCCTCAGTCCCCCTCGAGTTCCTCGATCCGCTTCGGCCAGGTGTCCTTCAGGAGCCGTGAGAGCGACCGGTCGGCCAGCACCCGGCCCCCGGTCTGGCACCGCGCGCAGTAGTTGCTCTCGTTCTCCGCGTGCACGATGCGCTGGATCGGCGCGCCGCACACCGGGCACGGCTGGCGGTACTTGCCGTGGGCGGCCATCTCGTCGTGGAACGCCGTCACCTTGTCCGGGAACGTGTCGCCCGCTTTCGTCCGGAGGATCCCCACCCACTCGGTGAGCGTCTTGCGGCAGGTCTCGAACAGGCGTTCGCCCTCCGCGTCGCTCACGTCCCGCGCGCGCTTGAAGGGCGAAAGGCCGGCGTAGAGAAGGATCTCGTCCGAGTAGGCGTTGCCGATGCCGGCGAAGATGCGCTGGTCGGTGAGGGTGCGCTTCAGGGTGTGCCGCGAACCCCGCAACCGGGCAAGGAACGTCGGAAGGTCGATCTCCAGCACTTCCAGGCCGCCGGGATCGAGTTCCGCGAGCGCGTCCCCGCCCCGGACGAGCCGCAGCGACGCGCGCTTCTTCTTGCTCGCCTCCGTGAAGACGATCGTGCCCGAAGAGAAGTCGAAGGCGGCGAGCCCGACGCGTTTCGGCACCGCGCGGCCGGGCTCGTACCACCGCAGCCGCCCGGAGATCATCAGGTGGATCACGACGAAGAGGTCGTCCTCCAGCACCAGGACGAGCTGCTTGGCCACGCGCCGCGTCCCCGTCACGACACGGTCCCGCAGGTCTTCCACCGGGGGCGTGACCGAGCGCAGGACGAACGGGCTCGCCAGGCGAATGTCGAGCAGCCGCTCCCCGACGACGCGCCGCTCGAGATGCTCCAGGTAGACGGTGAGGTCCGGGAGTTCCGGCATGGGTGCCGTGCGCCGCTACGAGGCCGGCGCTGCCGCCCGGATCACGGCGGCGCCATTCCCGGCTTCAGCGCCAGCACATCCGTGCGCAGCACCGTGAGCACCCGCTCGGCGGCATTGCCCAGCACTTTCGCCCCGACCCCGTGGCGTCCGACGGTACCCATGACGACGAGCTGCGCGTGCAGCCGCTCCGCCTCGTCGGCGATGACGTGCTCGACGGCGCCCTCGTGGATGTGCAGGTTCTCCCTGGGGATTCCGTGTTCGTCGCACAGCCGATCGGTCACCGGATGCATGTCCTCGGCGATCTTGCGCGCATGCGCCTCGCCGTCCATCAGGCCGAGTTCCGTCAGGATGTGGGGGACGTGGATCGCGTACACGAGGTGCAGCGGATGGCCGCCCGCGTCCGCGTAGCGCCGCGCGGTCTCGATGATGGCCGTGTTGAGCTCCCGCTTGGCGCGCGAGCGGGTATGGAGGTCCACCGCCGCGACGATGGAGCGCGTCGGCGACCACTGGTGCTCCGCCGCGATCATCACGGGAGCCGCCGCTTCCCGCAGCAGGTGCCAGTCGGTCGACGTATAGAGGAAGGACCTCGAGCGATGGCCTTTCCTGATCACCGCCGCGTACCGCTTGCGCGCACAGCGGGTGTCGACCCACAGGTGGACCGACTTGTCCCACGCGACGGTCAGGTCGACCGCCACTTCCGCGGGCTTGAGCCGTTCGATCTCCGCGGCGACCTGCTCCCGGCGCTGCTCCGTCAGGTGGTGGCGCGCCTCGATGCGCTTCAGCCGGTCGTGGATGCTGCCGAGCGACTCGTAGCAGAAGGCGACGACGTCGGCGTCCCAGCCCATCCGTGCTGCCAGGGCGAGGCCCCGCGGCAGCGCGACGGGCTCCTCTCCGGCTCGATCGGCGACGATCAGTACCGACGACATGTCCCCTCTCCTCTTCGACTGCTTGCCCGCGGAGATGCCGGGGTACGGTTCAGCGCGCGGCGGCTAGCCCCGGCTCGAACCGCACGAGGGTCTTCCAGCGCCCGGACCGGAACCGCATCGACAGCATGGCGCTCTTGACCAGGTACTCGCCAATGAGCGTGGCATAGACCCATACCACCGGCAAGCCAAGGAAAGTGAAGAGCGCCGCCAGCGTGCACCGCACGCCGATCAGGCCCACGAACGTCGCGATGAGAGGCGCCCGGGTGTCCCCGGCCCCGCGCAGGCTCCCGCCCACGGCGAACTCCACCGCGAGCAGCGGCATCATCGCGGCAAGCAGCCAGGTCATCTGCACCGTGTAGTGCACGGTCAGCGGCTCGTCCCCGAGGAAGAAGCGCGCCAGCGGTTCCGCGAACGCCGCGACCACCGCGCCGATGCCCGTCATCGCAAGCATCGCGTAGCGCATCGAACGCCAGCCGCTCGCGAGCGCCGCGTCGAAATCGTCCGCGCCGAGATGCTGGCCGACGAGCGTCGCTCCCGCGATGGAGAACCCGAAGCCGACGACCATGCACATCATCAGCAGGTTCGCCCCGACGCTGTACGCCGCGAACGCCTCGGTGCCGTAGTAGTTGCCGATCAGCATGAAGAAGGCGAAGAAGCCCACCTGGAACACCACCATCTCCGCCCCGGCCGGATAGCCGATGCGGACCAGCTCCCGGAGCCGCCTCCTGGTGAGCCAGGCCGCGGCGATGTACTTCACGACCAGGACCTGCCGATACCAGAGTCCGACCAGCACCAGGCCGCCTACCAGGAACGACAGCCCCGCGGCCACCGCCGCTCCGCCGACGCCCATCCGCGGGAAGCCCCACTCCCCGAAAATGAAGACGTACAGCAGCGGCACGTTGATCACGTTGACCCCCATCCCGACCCACAGCGGCGTCCAGGCGTCGCCGGCCGCACGCAACGCGGCGCCGAGGATGAAGTTGGCGGCGAAGGCGATGTTGAAGACCGACAGCCAGCGGATGTTGTCCGCCGCCATTGCCACGGTTTCCTCGTCCAGACCGAATACCTGGCTCTTAT
>VXNE01000660.1 GCA_009840715.1 Gammaproteobacteria bacterium | reverse complement strand
ACCCCGCCCTCCCCCCGGTCGTCAGTATCTTGGCCGGGACCCGGGTATCCCCCCCCGAGGGGGCGCCTCCCCGCCCCCCGCCCGTACCCCGGGACGCGGCGACCGTGCTCGTCGTGCGCCAGGGGGCGGGCGACATCGAAGTGTTCATGGTGCAGCGGCCCGCTCGCGGAGACTTCCCGGACCTGCACGTCTTTCCGGGCGGCAAGGTGGACGACCACGACGGCGAACTCGAACATGCCTGCCACGGTCTCGACGACATCGAGGCGTCCCGGCGGCTGACGCTCGACGGCGGCGGACTTCGGTACTGGGTGACGGCGATCCGCGAGTGCTTCGAGGAAAGCGGAGTGCTGCTGGCCTACCGCAACGGAGCCATGTTCGAACCCCGCGACGAGGCGGAGGAAACTCGCTTCGAGGCGTACCGCAACGCGCTCGCGGCGGGCCGGACCAGCCTTGGCGAAGTGGTCGCGGCGGAGGGACTGACGCTCGCTACGGACCGGGTCGCCTACTTCAGCCACTGGATCACGCCGGAGATGGCGCCCGCGCGTTTCGACACCCGGTTCTTCGTGGCCGTGATGCCGCCCAGGCAGTCGGCGCGCGGTCACGTGCGGGAGACGGTCGGCGGCGACTGGATCTCGCCGACCGCGGCGCTCAAGCGGTTCGACGCCGACGAGTGGCTGATGATCTACCCGACGCTGAAGACGCTCGGGATGGTGCGGTCCTACCGCACGGTGCAGGCGCTCTTCGAGGCCGTCTCGGCCGGGCGCCACGCGATCGAGGTCACGCCGGAACTGCACGTGCAGGGGATGCAGTACCACTGACCGGGTCGCGTCGCAGAGCGCACGAGACCGGCTGCCGGGGAAGCGTATGAACTGGAAGCTCTCGGAGGCAAAGAATCGCCTCAGTGAAGTGATGAGCAGGGCGCTGGACGAGTGCCCGCAACGCATCGAGCGCCGGGGTGAAGCCGTAATCGTGCTCGCGGAGAAGGACTACCGACGCCTCACGGGTGATCGGCCGCCGTTCATTGACTACCTCTTGAACGGTCCGTCCCTGGACGGCGTCGACCTCGAGCGCGATACGTCGTCGATGAACCCGTCGAAGGAATGACGCGAATCGGATCGTCAGGGTTCCAACCCGAACACCCGCAGCCCGTTCTCCCCCATCACCCGCTTCCTCGACACTTCATCCAGCCCCGCGACCGACGCCCGGATCAACTCCGCCGCGTCGAGTCTCGAGTCGATGTGGGGATAGTCGCTGCCCCAGAGGATGTTGTCCTTCCCGACCAGTTCCAGCATCGCGCCGATCGATCGTTCCTCCGGCTCGGCGACGAAGTAGCAGTTGCGCCGGAAGTAGTCGCTCGGCTTCAGTTCGAGGGGGGCCATCGCCTGGAAGAAGTGGTGCTTCTCGTCGAGGCGGTCCATGAGATAGGCCGCATAGCCGCAGCCGGCCTCGACGCTCACCATCTTGAGGCGCGGGAAGCGGTCGAACACGCCGTCGAGCACCAGGGTCGCCATCGCCGGAATGAGCTGACCGGTAGCGCCGAGTCCGAAACCGAACGCCAGTCCAGCCCCGGACTGGTTCCAGGCGGAGAATCCGGCGGCGGCGCCCTCGAAGCGGACGATCACGTGCAGGCAGCCGGGGAAGTCCGCGTCCTGCAGGCGCGACCAGATCGGGTCGAAGTGCGGATCTCCGGGGCGCTTGCCGTCCACCACCTCGGGCGGCACGAAGAGCCCGCGGAACCCGAGCCGCAGGCAGCGGTCGAGTTCCCGCGCGGCCTCCTCGACGTCATGCCAGTTCACCACTGCGATTGGCACGACGCGATCCGGCACGGTCTGGAAGAACTCGGCCTGCCAGGTGTTGTACGCGCGGCAGTAGGCGTTGGCGAGGTCCGCGTCGTCGGTCGGGAATGGCAGGATGCCGATGGTTGGGAAGAGGACGCCGCGATCGACGCCCCAGTCGTCCAGGAGTCGGGCCCGGGCGTGCGGGTCGTAGCTCGCGGGCTCGCATCCGTCGGCGTAGCGGATCTGGCCGGGCGTGAACAGGTCGACCGGGTCGAGATGCGCGCCACCCAGGGCTGCCACGACGCCTTCGAGCACCACTTGTTCCCCGATGACGAGCTTCTCGATGCCGTCCTCCTCCTCGATGCGGATCGCCCGGTCGCGGAACCGGGGCTCCAGATAACGTTCCCACAGGTCGGCGGGTTCCATGATGTGGGAATCGCAGTCGATGACGGTCACGGTGTTCTCCGGGCCGGGACAGGGATTGCGACTATAGCCCGGATGTCCTTCCCGGCCTCGACAGGCCGGATGCGAATTGCGAGGCTCGTCCGTTCAAGACGGCCCGCGTCCCCGGCAGAGGAACCGACCAGAGATGGAACCGACCGACACCAACCTCCCCTTCTTCGACCTCGTCGGCAACGTCCGCGCGATGCGCCGGCTCAAGCCCGATCCCGTGCCGCTCGACCTGATCCGCCGCGTGCTGCGGGCGGGCGTGCAGGCGCCCTCGGGACAGAACACGCAGCCGTGGGCCTTCGTGCTGCTGACCGAACCGGAGTCCAAGCAGTGGTTCGCCGAGCGATACGCGGATGCGATCCGGGGCCGGTCAGGCCGCCGCGCGCCGAACCTCGACGGTCGGACTTCCGCATCCCGGCAGTTCCGCGCGTTGTACTACCAGTTGGAGCACATGCACGAGACGCCGTACATCCTGTTGGTGTGCGGCAAGCGGGACTGGCCGTTCCGTGTGCCGGAGGCGGAGCGCGTGGGCCTCGCGCCGCCCAGCTACGGCTCCGTCTATCCCTGCGTGCAGAACATCCTGCTCGCCTGCCGCGCGCTGGGGCTCGGCGCGGCGCTGACCACGATGCACCAGGTCTTCGAGGCCGAACTGCAGGAACGCTTCGGGATTCCGGAGGAGTACGGCGTCGTCGCCACTATCCCCATCGGCTGGCCTCTCGGCAAGTTCGGCCCCGTGCGGCGCTACCCGGCGGAGGACGTCACCTTCTTCGATGCCTGGGGGAATGCGGGGCCGGCGGGCGACTGAGCTCGGTCGGGCGCACGTCAGATTTGTGGCGCCATCGTCGCACTGCATGTCGAGGACGGGGCCTGCTGCCCGCCAGTCCCAAACCGGACGATCTCGTCCAGGTCCAGTCGGTCGCGTTTCCCCGGAAACACCGGCGGAAACGTCGCCGGGAACTGCGGCCGCAGCGCCGGCTCGATCACTTCCCCGT
>VXNE01000166.1 GCA_009840715.1 Gammaproteobacteria bacterium | reverse complement strand
GGGCCGTGCGGCTCGCCCTCTTGCGCCGCACCGACTCATAGCAGCCCCCGCTCCGCGAACGATACCTGCTGGTCCGCGCTCACGACGACGTGGTCGACGAGCCGCACGTCCACCTCCTCGAGCAGGGTCGCGATACGCCCCGTCAACTGGATGTCGCTCGGGGAAGGCTCCGCCACGCCCGACGGATGGTTGTGGTAGAGAATCAGTCCGCAGGCGTTGTGGCGCATCGACGACTTGAGCACCTCGCGCGGATACACCGCCGTCCGGTCGACGGAGCCGAAGAACAGCTCCTCGTTCGCGATCAGCCGGTTGCGTGCATCGAGGAAGAGCCCACCGAAGACCTCGCGTTCGCGCCGCCCGAGGCGGTATCTCAGATAGCGCCGCGTGGCGGTGGAACCGGACAGCACCTCGCCCGCGGTGACATGCTCCGCGTGGTACCGGTCGAGCAGGGCCCGCGCCGCGACTACCGCCGCGGTCTTCGCCGGCCCCATGCCGGGACACGCCGCGATCCGTTCCGGGTCGGTGTCGAAGAGCCCCCGCACGCCCCCGAAGCGGCGCAGGAGCACGCCGGCGAGTTCCACGGCATCGTGCGTGCGGTCGCCGGTACGCAGAAGCGCCGCGACGAGTTCGGCATCGGCCAGCGCCCCCGGCCCCCTTCCGAGCAGTCGCTCCCGCGGGCGTTCCGCGCCCAACGGTGCGCCGGTGGCGCCGGTTGTCTTCTTGCGAGGGGCAAGCCCCTGACGCGGGCCGCCCTCGCGCTCCCCCGCGCGGGAGTTTTCGCGAAGCGGAAACTCCATTGCGACCGAAGGTCGCGCGCGCTCCCCGGCTGAAGGCTCTTTCCTGTCCGTTGCGGGCATCTCTGGTATCGTTGTCCCCTGTCCTTTTCGCGGCGGCCTTACCCTGTGCCGCCCTTTCCATCGCGCCGACATCGCCATGCACGGAAAACGCATCTTATTGGGCATCAGCGGTGGAATCGCTGCGTACAAGACCCCAATCCTCGTGCGAGATCTGCGCTCCCGCGGTGCGGAAATCATCCCGGTCATGACGCAGAGCGCCGCCCGTTTCGTGACGGCCGCAAGCCTGCAGGCCGTGTCCGGGGAGCGCGTGCGGGACGACCTGTGGGACGCGGAAGCGGAGGCCGCCATGGGACACATCGAGCTCGCGCGCTGGGCCGACGCCGTCCTCGTCGCTCCCGCGACGGCGCATGTCATGGCGCGCCTCGCCGGCGGCGCGGCGGACGATCTGCTGACCACGATCTGCCTCGCCACCGCCGCCCCGGTCTTCGTCGCGCCGGCGATGAACCGGCAGATGTGGGAACACCCCGCCGTGCAGCGGAACGTGACCCGGCTCGAGGCGGACGGCCTCTGCATCCTGGGACCCGGAGAGGGGGACCAGGCCTGCGGGGAGACCGGTCCCGGACGCATGCTGGAGCCCGGGGAACTCGCCGATGCGCTCGAGGCGCACTTCTCGGGTCTGGACACCGCGCTAGGCGGCGTCCGCGTCCTCGTGACCGCGGGACCCACCCGGGAGCACATCGACCCCGTGCGGTTCATCTCGAACCACAGCTCCGGCAAGCAGGGCTACGCCATGGCCCGCGCCGCCCGCGACGCCGGCGCCAGCGTGACCCTCGTCAGCGGTCCCGTGCACCTCGAAACGCCCGCGCGCGTACGCCGGGTGGACGTGACGACCGCGCACGAGATGAAGGCGGCCGTGGAAGCCGAGTTGCCCGACACCGACATCTTCATCGGCGTCGCCGCCGTGGGCGACTATCGACCCGCTGAGCCGCAGAGCCGCAAGATCAAGAAGGCTGGCTCGGCGGCCACCGAGATCACGCTGCCCCTCAAGGAGAATCCGGACATTCTCGAGGCGGCCGTGGCGAGCGGGCGCCCCTGCGTGGTGGGTTTCGCAGCGGAGACCCACGACGCACTCAAGCATGCGCGGGAGAAGCTCGCCCGCAAGGGATGCGACGCCATCGTCGTGAACGACGTGTCGGACTCGACCATCGGCTTCGACAGCAACGACAACGCCGTCGTCCTCATCCAGGTGTCGGGCGAGACCGTCTTTCCGATGGAGCCCAAGGAGACCCTCGCCGCGAAGCTCATCGACGCCATCGCGGGGCTCTATCGCCAAAAGTGCGCCGGTAACGCACCCCGGCAAAGCAACCTGGCCTGAAGCCCCGGGGGAGACGGCCATGGGAATCCATCCCGACATCTTCCGCGCCTACGACATTCGCGGCATCGTCGACACGCGCCTCGACGACGAGACCGTGTACCTCATCGGCCGCGCCTTCGCCGCCGAGGCGCGCGGTCAGGGGCACGACCAGGTCGCCGTGGGCGGTGACGGCCGCCACTCGACGCCCCGCCTGCGCAAGGCCCTGACCCGGGGCCTGATCGAAGGCGGCTGTGACATCACCGACCTTGGGTGCGTGCCGACCCCGCTGCTGTACTACGCGACGCACGTGCTCGAAACGGGCACGGGCGTGATGATCACGGGTTCCCACAACCCGGCCGAGTACAACGGCCTGAAGATGATGATCGGCGGCAGGACGCTGGCCGAAGGAGCAATCCAGGCCCTGCGGGAGCGTGTCGAGCGCCGCGACTTTTCCTCCGGGGACGGCGCCTGGGACACGCAGGACCTCGTCACGCACTACATCGACCGCATCGCGGGCGACATGCCGCTGCGCCGCCCGCTCAAAGTGGCGATCGACTGCGGCAACGGCGTCGCGGGGATCGTCGTCCCACGACTGTACGAACGCATGGGATGCGAGGTCGTCGGGCTCTATACGGACGTCGACGGCGACTTCCCGAACCACCACCCCGATCCCGCCGAGCCGGCGAACCTCGCAGACCTCGTCGATCTCGTGCGGGGCGGCGGCGCCGACCTGGGCCTCGCGTTCGACGGAGACGCGGACCGCCTCGGTGTCGTCACCGACGCCGGTACGATCGTGTGGCCCGACCGGCTGATGATGCTCTTCGCCACGGACCTCCTGCGTAGCCATCCCGGCGCGCGCATCGTCTACGACGTCAAGTGCACGCAGCGCCTGAAGGACGTGATCGCTTCCCATGGCGGCGAACCCGTCATGTGCCGCACCGGCCACTCCCACATCAAGGCGAAGCTCCGCGAGACGGGCGCCCTCCTCGGCGGCGAATTCAGCGGCCACCTGTGCTTCGCGGAGGGGGGGGGGGGGGGGGGGGGGGGGGGGGGGGGGGGGGCGCGGGGGGGCGGGGG
>VXNE01000513.1 GCA_009840715.1 Gammaproteobacteria bacterium | reverse complement strand
CGCCCCGCGGCCCCCCCGGCGCCCCCCCCCCCCCCCCCCCCCCGCGCGGGCCCCGCGGATCTCGCGGGACGTGGACTCACCCTGCGGTCCGCGGCCGATCTGACCGAGGCGATCGTCGTCCCCCGCTACGCGGACCGGGACCTCGACGTCGTCCTCGACGGCGTACTCGACGAAGCCGTTTGGGCCGAGACCCCGGGCTACGACGGCATGCGCGTCATCCAGCCGGACACCCTGGTCGAGCCGCGTTACCGCACGGTCGTCCGGTATCTGTACACCGAGCGCGGCCTGTACGTCGGCGCCTGGATGGAACAACCGCCGGAGACGCTGCTGGCGCGCCTCTCGTCCCGGGACGAGCACATCAACCGCGACAACTTCGGTATCACGCTCGACACGTCGGGCGAGGGGTTGTACGGCTTCTGGTTCACCATCAACCTCGGCGGGACGGTGATGGACGGCAAGGTGGAGCCCGAGCGCCAGTTCACCGTCGAGTGGGACGGGCCCTGGGAGAGCGCCACGGCGGAGCTGTCCGATGGCTGGAGTGCGGAGGTGTTCCTGCCGTGGTCCATGCTGAGCATGCCGGCCGTCACCGACGATCGCGAGATGGGCATCTGGGTGGACCGGCAGGTGGCCCACATCGACGAGCGCTGGAGTTGGCCGGCCCTGCCGTTCACGGCCGCGCGTTTCCTGTCGGCCTTCGGCCGGTTGAAGGTCCCGGGCGTCGCACCCAGGCAGGAACTCTCACTGTTTCCGTACGCATCCGCCACCTTCGACCAGGTGGGCAACGACGAGGAGGCCAACGTGGGCCTCGATGTCTTCTGGCGTCCGTCGACGGCATTCCAGGTGACGGGCGCGGTCAACCCGGACTTCGGCGCCGTCGAGTCCGACGATGTCGTGATCAACCTCACGGCGCGCGAGACCTTCTTCCCGGAGAAACGCCTGTTCTTCCTGGAGGGCAGCGAGATCTTCACGACGACCGCGCGCGGCCAGATCACGTCGTTCAGCAGCAACCAGGGCAATGCGCAGTCGACTGGGGCCAGGCGCACGGCCGTGTCCTTCGTGCGTCCTCCGACCATGGTCCTGAACACCCGCCGTATCGGCGGCAAGGCCCTCGTGGACATCCCGGACGGAGTGCGCGTCCCGGGTTACGAGCAGTCGAAACCCTCGGACCTGCTCGGCGCCATCAAGGCCACCGGGCAGGCCGGGCCGCTACGCTACGGCGCGCTGACCGCCATCGAGGACGACCCGGAACTCTTGGGCCAGAAGGACGGGCGCGACTTCGTCGTGGAGGGCGACGGCCGCAACTTCGGCGTCCTGCGGGGACTGCTCGAGTCCACCGGAGACGGCCGCCGGTCCATCGGCTACATCGGGACGATTCTCGACCACCCGCTGCGCCAGGCGATGGTGCACGGGATAGACGGCCACCTGCTGTCGGGAGGGGGCAAGCTCAAGGCGGACATACAGCTCCTCAACAGCGACATCGACGACGCCGTGGACGGGGAGGAACAGGGCTACGGGTTCCTGTCGGACTTCCGGTACGTCCCCCGCCGCGGCGTCGCGCACCAGTTGGGCTTCGACTATTTCGACGACGTGTTCGAGATGAACGACGTCGGGTTCCGGGGCCGCAACGACATGCGCGGCGTCCGCTACAATTTCACGCTCACGCGGTCCGGCATGAAGCGGTTCCGCTTCTGGCGCGGTGGCCTTCGCACGGGTTACTTCCAGAACCGGAAAGGGCAGGTCATGCGCTCGGGGATCTTCCTCAGCAACAACCTCATGTTCCACAACCGCTCGGAGATCCGTACGCAACTCAACTACTTCCCGCCACGCTGGAACGACATCGAGAGCCGCGGCAACGGCGCCTATCGGGAGGACGGGCGCCTGCAGGTGTCGGCCGCCTACGGGACCGACACGAGCAAGGTCTTGAGCTGGAGCGTGCAGACGGAGGTCCAGCAGGAGGAACTCGGCGAGTTGGACTACCTGGGCGGATTCGGCGTGACCTTCAAGCCGAGCGACCGCTTCTCCTTCGACTTCGACCTGCTGTACCGATACCGGGAGAACTGGCTGATCCACCAGGGCGGCCGCGAGTTAGCGACCTTCCAGGCCAAGGACTGGCAGCCCAAGATTGCGATGGACGTGTTCTTCAGCGCGCGCCAGCAGTTGCGCTTTACGATGCAGTGGGCGGGTATCCGCGGCGAGGAGCAGGACTTCTACCGGGTACCCCTGGGCGACGGACACCTGGTCCCCTACACCCCGGGCCCGGACGACCCTGGCGCCAGCTTCACCATCAGCCGCCTGACGGCGCAACTCCGCTACCGCTGGCAGATCGCGCCGTTGTCGGACCTGTTCGTGGTGTACACCCGGGGCAGCAACCTCCCGGACCGGGGCTACGCCACCTTCGCTGACCTCTTCGAGGACGCGCTGAACGAACCGGTTATCGACGTGCTCGTGGTCAAGCTGCGCTATCGCTTCGGCGGGTAGGGGAGGGGCTTGTCCCCTCCCGGCGTGACAGCCGCGTGATGTCGCCACACGCGACCGCCAGGGTCGCCCCTACCGCATCGTCCGGAAGCACGCGCGCAGTTCACCGACGAACAGCTCCGGCTGCTCGAATGCCGCGAAGTGCCCGCCCCGGTTCAGCACGTTGAAGTACCGCAGGTCCTTGAACCGTGTCTCCACCCACCGGCGCGACGCCTTGAAGATCTCCTTCGGGAAGATGCTGCACCCCGAGGGGACCGTAACGTCGTCCACGTTGCCGCGGCCGAAGCTCTCCCAGTAGATGCGCCCCGAAGAGGCTCCGGCTGCCGGCAGCCAGTAGAACATCACGTTGTCGAGGAGTTCGTCGCGCGTGAGCACGTTCTCGGGATGTCCCTGGCAGTCCGTCCACTGGTAGAACTTCTCGACGATCCAGGCGGCCTGTCCGGCGGGGGAGTCGACGAGGCCGTAGCCGAGGGTCTGCGGGCGCGTGCTCTGCTGCTTCGAGTAGCCGGAATCCCAGTCCTGGTAGAACTGTGCGGCGCGCATGGCCTCCTTCTCGAGGTCGGTCATGTCCTCGGGTTTTGTGTCCGTGCCGAAGGCGATGGGCATGTTGGTGTGGATGCCGGCGCAGTGCTCGGTGTCGCTGCCGCCAATGACCGTGGTGATGCCCGCTCCCCAGTCGCCGCCCTGCGCGAAGTAGCGGTCGTAGCCGAGCCGCGCCATGAGCTGCATCCATGCCTGGGCGATGCGGTCGACGCCCCCG
>VXNE01000533.1 GCA_009840715.1 Gammaproteobacteria bacterium | reverse complement strand
AGGCTCGGGGGTGGGGCAGGGCACCGCCGGAGCCTTCGGCGCGTCGGGTCGAGGCGTGGCCGCGAAGAGCACCATGAACACCAGCGCGATGAGGATGAACGCGCCCATGCCGGACGCGAAGAGGTCGATGGCGGAAGTGCCGAACCCTTCGCGTTCCTGGACGGGGGGTTTCATGCTTGCCGGGTATCCGGACCTGACCCGATGGTCCGGCTCCGCAGCCGGCTGATGAGATTGTCGAGGCAATACTGGCCGGTCTCGTTGAGCGCCCGTTCCTCGCGCCCCGAGGCGATGCTGGTGAGAAAGACGAGCACCGCGGAGAGTCCGAGGGCGACCAGGGTCGTGTAGAAGGCGACACCCAAGTTGGCGGTCAGGGCGTTGATCCAGGCCTCCAGCGCCGCGCGGTCCTCGAGGTCCGGGAGGGTGCCGGCGCCGGCCAGGGCCAGGCTGATGCCGATCAGCGTGCCGATGAAGCCGAGGGTGGGCAGCAGCCAGGTCAGGTATCGGAGCATGTTGTAACGTAGCCCGATCTCGTGCTGGAAGTACTCAACGCTGGAGTCGAGGACCGCCTGTGATTCACCCACCGAACCGGTCGCCTGGTACTGCAGGATGGTCCGGTGTACCAGCCGGTGCAGGTGACGATCGTTGCCGGCGCCGTCCCGCTTGATGAGTTCGTGCAACTCGCGGACATCGGTGTCGGTGAGGAGTTGGCGGGTGCCGATCGACAGCAGGTCCTTGTCTACTTGGCGCCGGGCGTCAACGGCGCTGTAGAAGCGGACGAAGGACTCGCCGAGCCCCAGCGCGAACATGAAGTGCAGTAGATTCTGTACCGTCATCGGGTACAGCGAACTCTGGCGGTCGAGCAGGACGATCGCGAACACGGACCCCGGATCCACCCAGAAGCTGAGGACGGTCAGCACGATTCCCGCCCCCAGCAGGCTGACGAGCGCGGCGATGATGCGCAGGTCATCATGGTGGACGCGGCTGAGATCCAGCCGTGTACGGACTTCCGAAAGCACTGATCGTCTCCCCCAAGCCTTCGGGCGTAGCTTAGCCGGTAGGGAGCACATGTTGGGTTGCGCCGGACGGAACTCCGAATGACACGGTGACGCCGCCCGGTTGGGTTTTGACCCGCGGGACGGGTTTCGGATAGCGTTTACGCCCGCACGTACCCGGTCCACAGTTGGCGGTCGGGGCTCGGTGAACATTACAGGCTGGCCGACCTGCGAGTGCTGCGCGTTTCAGGCGTGTCTGGAGGCCCGGCACCGCTCAGCAGCATGGTGGGTCTGGTGGAGATGGACCTGCAGGCGGCATGACTTGTCGATGCTGTCGGGCATGACGTGGCTGGCCGAGGTCTGGTTGGGGAACAACCGTATTGGAAACCTCTCGTCGCTGTTGGACATGGACAATCCTCATCTGGACACAATGGACCTTGTTTCCGTCCCGTACGATCCGCTGATCAGCGAATTGGTGGGGGAGCACGTCCTGGCGCTGCAGGCGTGTGGGGTCGTTGTTACGTTCCGCCCGATACCGGCCAAGTGATGCGACGGAAGGTGGTTGGGAACCATGGCGGGCCGGATCCGGCCGGCCGACCGACGGAGCCCTTGCCGCCCCCTGTCCGGTCCCGGTCGATCCGCGCGGGTCTGGCCCGCGCAGTCACCCGGGCGTGCCTCGTGCTGTTCGGCGCGCAGGGCACCTGGGCCGGCATAGGCGACTTCGACGGCGACGGCAGGGACGACGTGCTGCTGCGGCACGGCGGCAGCGGTGCGTGGAGCTACTACGTCATCGATGGTGTGGCCTCCACGGAGCGGGGCGTGACGCTGACTTCGGATCTGGGCTACGAGTACAAGGACGCCGTCGATTTCGACGGTGACGGTCGAGACGAGGTCCTGCTCCGGCACGGCCGCGAGGGCGTCTGGGTCTACTACGCCATCGACAGCATGGGCACGACCGAGCACTGGCCGGAGTTACCCTCGGACCTGGCCCATGAGTACGCGGGGGCCGGCGACCTGAACGGTGACGGTCGGGCCGAAGTCCTGCTACGCCACCGCGAAACTGGCGCCTGGGCTTACTACGTCCTCGACTCCTCGAGTGTGACAGAGCAACGCGTTGGGTTGACGCGCAACCCGGATTACCAGCTCGTGGGCACCGGCGACTTTGACGGCGATGGCCGGGACGACGTCCTGCTGCGCCACCGCTCCCGTGGTGCGTGGATCTTTTACGCTATGGACGGGGCGCGTGCAACGCTGCATCGCGTTCGCCTGACGCGCAACCCGGACTACCGCTTCGCGGGCATCGGCGACTTTGACGGCGACGGTCGGGACGACGTCCTGCTGCGCCACCGCTCGCTTGGCGCGTGGATCTTCTACGCCATGGACGGGCGGCGCGTCACGCTGCAGCGGGTGGGATTGACGCGCAACTCGGACTATGGCTTCGCCGGCATCGGCGACTTCCATGGCGACCATCGGGACGACATCCTGCTGCGCCACGGAAACCTTGGTGCGTGGATCTTCTACGCCATGGACGGGCAGCGCGCGGTCCTGCAGCGCCTCACGGGGATGACGACAAGTCTGTTGTGGACGTTCGACGCGATGCGGCGGACATCCCCGTGCATCGCAAGTCCGCCGGATGAGGACGGCGACGGCGTGACCGATTGGTGCGATCGCGACCCACAAATGGCCCTTCGGCCGGTGAGCGGCTGCTCCGACGGTACCTACATCAACGCGTCGGACGCCAACGAGGGCTTGGTGTCCGACTGCCGGATCCTGGTGGGGTTCGCCAACCTGCAGGCGCAGAGTCCCGACGTCCCCGAGGGACATGGCATACGGCAATGGGGGTTCGACGAGGCGGCGACGATCGACCGCTGGCCCGGTGTCGGGCTTTCCTTCGGGACGCCGCGCCGGGTCTCCCGTCTCGAAATCGGCGACCTAAGCGGCCCCTTTCCGCCGCAGTTGGCGGAGTTGTCGGGCCTGGAGGTGCTCAGTTTCCACCGCAGCACCTTCACCGATCCCATGCCGCCGGAACTCGGGCAACTGTCGAACTTGACCGAGCTTCAGGTGTGGTTCAGTCAGTTGACTGGCCCGATCCCGCCCGAGTTGGGACAGTTGTTGAACCTGACGGTCCTCGCATTCGGCGGCAATCAGTTGACAGGCACCATTCCGCGGTCGATCGGGCAATTGTCGAACCTGACCACCTTTTCGCTGTGGGAGAACGAGGTGACGGGCCCGATCCCGGCGGAGCTGGGAC
>VXNE01000682.1 GCA_009840715.1 Gammaproteobacteria bacterium | reverse complement strand
GTAGCGGGGAGGGCGGGAGCCATGTGCGGAGTCGTCGGGATTCTCGGGTACACGCCCGTCAACCAGCAGCTCTACGACGCCTTGACGGCGTTGCAGCATCGCGGCCAGGACGCGGCCGGCATCGTGACCTGCGATGGCGTACGCGCGCACCTGCGCAAGGGTAACGGGCTGGTCCGCGACGTGTTCGAACAGCGTCACATGCAGCGGATGGTGGGCACGATGGGCATCGGCCACGTCCGCTATCCGACGGCGGGGACGTCGAGTTCCGCGGAGGCGCAGCCGATGTACGTGAACTCGCCCTACGGCATCGCGCTCGGCCACAACGGCAACCTCACCAACGCCACGGAGCTCGAGGCGGACCTGTTCCGGGCCGACCGGCGCCACGTCAACACGGACTCCGACTCGGAGATCCTGCTCAACGTCTTTGCCGACGAACTGCACAGGACGGGGGCCGTCCAGGTCGAGCCGAACGCCGTCTTCGAGGCCGTCGCAGGCGTGCACCGCCGGTGCCGGGGCGCCTACGCCGCCGTCGCCATGGTGATCGGCGGCGGCATCGTCGGCTTCCGCGACTGCCACGGCATCCGCCCGCTCATCTACGGGCGCCGCGAGACCGAGGGCGGCACCGAGTACATCGTGGCGTCGGAGAGCGTTGCCCTCGACATCCTCGGTTTCGAGGTCATCCGCGACGTGCTGCCGGGCGAGGCCGTCTACATCGACATCGAGGGCAATCTGCACACCCGGCGCTGCGGCATCGAGCGCGCCTATTCGCCGTGCATTTTCGAGCACGTCTATCTCGCCCGCCCGGACTCGATCATCGACCGGATTTCGGTCTACAAGGCCCGGTTGCGGATGGGCGAGAGCCTCGCCGAGCGCATCCTTGCCCGTTACCCCGGCAGGGAGCACGACATCGACGTCGTGATTCCGGTCCCCGACACGGCGCGCACGGCGGCGTTGCCGCTGGCCCACCAGCTCGACGTCAAGTTCCGCGAGGGCCTGGTCAAGAACCCCTACATCGGCCGCACCTTCATCATGCCGGGGCAGACGCAGCGCCGAGAGTCGGTACGCAGCAAGCACAACGCCGTGGAGCTCGAGTTCCGCAACAAGAACGTCCTGCTGGTCGACGACTCGATCGTGCGCGGCACGACGACGCGGCAGATCATCCAGTTGGCGCGGGAGGCGGGTGCGCGCAAGGTGTACTTCGCCTGCGCGGCGCCGCCGGTGCGTTACCCGAACGTCTACGGTATCGACATGCCCGCGGCCAACGAGTTCGTGGCGTACAACCGCACCGAGGAGGAAATCGGGGCGCTGATCGGGGCCGACTGGCTCGTCTACCAGACCATCGACGACCTGGTCCTGGCGGCCCGGGAGGGGAATCCGGAGCTGCGGGGCTTCGACTGTTCGGTCTTCGACGGCCAGTACGTGACGGGGGACATCGACGAGGCCTACCTGGCGCGCCTGTCGCGCCGCCGCAACGACCGCATGAAGCAGTTGCGCGAGGACGCCCTCGAGGATCAGCCCGTGATCGATCTGTCGAGCCATGCCTGAGACGGGGGGTATCCAGGCGAGACCGCGCCGGGAACGCACGAGTCCGTGCATCGGCGTGTGCTCGACCACCTTCGGCGACCTCGTGTGCCGGGGCTGCAAGCGCTTCGCCCACGAGGTGGTGGACTGGAACGGTTACGAGGCGGACCAGCGCCTCGCGATCTGGCGCCGCCTGGCCGCGTTGCGCGACGCGAGCGTAGCGGCGTTCGTCTCGGTGGTCGATGCCGACGCGCTGGAGGCGGCGGCCGCGCGGATGCATATCGCTCCCGTGCCCGAACAGACCCCGCTCACCCTGGCGTACGAGACCCTCCGCCGGACCCGCGGCGCGCCGGACTTCGCCGCACTCGGGCTCGCGACGTCGCCGGCGGGCGCGGCCATTCCCCCCGCGGAGCTCTTCGCGACCATCTCCCGCGAGTTCCTGACGCGCTCCACGGCCGCCTACGAGCGGAACTTCCGCATTCCGGCGGAGTGAGCCGCGCCCCCGATATCGGCGCCGTACGCGCGTTCCTCGGTGCGGCGACGCCCGACGGCTGGGTCGAGGCCGCGGTCGGCGCCGTGGACACGCTGCTGATCGACCATGCGAATTGCGAGAAGAAAGCCGCGGGCACGGCGATCGGCATGCTGTATCGCTACGACGGGCATGCGCACCTCCTCGCGCCCCTGGCCAGGCTCGCCCGGGAGGAACTGCGCCACTTCGAGGAAGTGCTGCGGGCCATGCGGCGGCGCGGCATCGTGCCACGGCGGCTGTCGCCATCCCGGTACGCCAGCCGCCTGTTCGGCCTCGCGGCGGCCCACGAACCGGCCCGGCTGGTGGACACGCTCATCGCCGGAGCGATCGTGGAGGCCCGTTCCTGCGAACGCTTCGCCCTGCTCGCTGGGCGCCTCGACGGCGATCTCGGCCGGCTCTACGCCGGCCTGCTCGCTTCGGAGGCGCGCCACTTCGAGACTTACCTGGCGCTGGCGCGCTCCTGCGCCGACGCGCCGGTGGAATCGCGCGCGCAGGAGATGCTGGCCGTGGAGGGACGACTCGTCACCGAGCCCGACAGCGTGCTCCGCTTCCACAGCGGCCCGCCAGAGTCGTAACGGCGCCCCGGCGCTATACTACCGAGCCGCCACGAGTTCACGAACCCGGGACCGCTCGATGACGACGATGATCGCCGAGGTCTACGTCGCATTTAAATCCGCTGGCGCGGATGACGACAAGGCGCTCGCTGCAGCGAGCGCCATTGCCGACTATCAGAGGGACATCGCCGAGTTGAAGGGCGATGTGAAGCTGATCAAGTGGATCGTGGGTTTCAATCTCGCGTTTTCGGTGACGGTTCTCTTCCTGATCGTGCGGGTTGTGGCGACTGCAGCCTAGCGTGACACACCACACTGGAGTGCTGGCACCAATGCTGGCCAAAGCCGGTGGCATCATTTGATCTGTAGGCCGGACGTGGTTCCGTCTTCCTGCGCGTTACCGCAGTTGACGCCCCTACTGACACGCCCGTCCTGGGTCACCCTCTCGAGATTGAACTGAGACCTACTGGCCTTGGCGCGCTCCTGCGCCGACGCGCCGGTGGAATCGCGGGCGCGAGAGATGCTGGCCGTCGAGGGGCGGCTCGTCACCGAGCCGGTCCGCGTGTTGCGCTTCCACAGCGGCCCGCCCGTTTCGTAGGGGCGGGGCTTATTCCGGTCGATTCGAGCGCAAGTGACTGACGGGCTTGC
>VXNE01000342.1 GCA_009840715.1 Gammaproteobacteria bacterium | reverse complement strand
CCGGGTCGAGAACGACGGACCGCTTGTTCCGGTTGAACGCGCGGAAGGAGAGGCTTGCCAGATCGTCGTCGGCGCCCGCGATCCGGGGCTCGACCCGCCGTGCCCCCGTTCCGCCTGGTGGCTCGACCCGGATGACGTCCGCGCCGAGGTCGCCCAGCACCATGGGGCCGATTTCCCCGCGCTCGTCCGTGAAGTCGAGCACCCGATAGGGGTCCAGCATCGTCATCGCTCCAGTCCCTTCGCCGTCGCGCCCGCCTCAACCGAGCGGTCCTTCCTCCGTTCCCGTCGCCGTAACGGCGATCAGCAACTGGCCTTCGAGCCCGGCCGCCCGATGCACGCCCCATTCCGCCACTTCCGGCGCGGAAACGATCTGCACGAACGCCTCCTTCGAGGGGTACTCCACGATCGCCACCTGATCCCACAGCTCGTCCGCCTCCCCCAGCACCAGGTGGTGGGCGGGGCCGGAGAACAGAAATCGCCCGCCGTGGGACGAGACCCAGGGGATCATGTCCTGGCCATAGAGCGCGTACGCCTCGGCCCCGCTCAAGTCCGTCTCGCGTCCGTCGGCGTACTCCGCCTTCTCCTTGAACTTCAGCAGGTTCAGCATCAAGACGGGACCTTCGATGTCCTTCGCCAGAAAGGCCTGCATGCCCTCTGGCGTGGACACCACGGCGTTGCGTACTTTCATGTGCGACGTCTCCCTCCGTCGGCGGCCTCCCGGCAAGTCTGGCATAGTACGCGACCCAACCGACCGACTCATCCGGGGGCACTCATGGCACACGACCTGGTCGTGCGAGGCGGACTCATCGTGGACGGCAACGGCGCGGAACCGTTCGAAGGCGACCTCGCGGTGGACGGCGACGCCATTGCCGCGGTCGGAGAGGTTCGCGAGAGCGGCGTCGAGGAGATCGACGCCAAGGGCGCGGTCGTGACCCCGGGTTTCGTGGACCTGCACACCCACCTCGATGCCCAGATCGGCTGGGACCCGGACATGACGTCCATCACCTGGCACGGCGTGACCACCGCCCTGCTCGGGAACTGCGGCGTGACCTTCGCGCCGTGCAAGGCGAGCGACCGCGAGTTCCTCGCCGGGATGATGGAGACGGTAGAGGACATCCCCAAGTACGCGATCCTCACCGGACTGCCCTGGGACTGGGAGTCCTACGGCGGCTACCTCGACTCGATCGAGCGCCTCGGGCCGATGATCAACGTCGCGGGGCTCGTCGGACACGGCGCGACCCGGTTCTTCGTCATGGGCGAGCGCGCCATAGACGATGCGGCGACGCCGGAAGAGATCGAGCGGATCGCCGCGCTGGCGGGACAGTCCGTGGCGGAAGGCGCGCTCGGCTTTTCGGTGAACCGTCACCCGGGGCACCGCCTTCCGGACGGGCGTTCCATCCCCGGCACGTTCGCGAGCCGCGAGGAACTGCTCGCCATCTCGCGGGCGGTCGGGAGCCGGGGCGGCCTGATGCAGACCGTGCCGCATTTCGGCGATCTCGATACCGAGATGGACATACTCGCGGAGGAAGCGCGGTCGAGCCGTGTCCTCTTCAGCGCCATTTCCGAGCACGGCCTGCGCCTCGACGAACGCGTCAGCGCCATGCGCGCCAGCGGCCTCGACGTGACCGCGGTCACGGTTCCGCGCAGCGGCGGTGGAGTCGGCGGGCTCTCTACGGACAACTTCTGGCGCACGCCGTCCTGGAACCGGCTGCGGGAGATGGATTTCGACGCCCGCCTCGAAGCCATCCGCGACGAGTCCTTCCGGGCCACCCTGGTCCGGGAAATCCGGGAACATCCGGACCACGACGCCCTTGTGAAGGCGACCCGGCGCTACTACCTGCTCGGCGACGACGACCGTCCGTGCTACACGCAGCCGCGTTACGAGAGCCTCCACGACCTGGCCGAGGCGGCCGGCGAGCACCCCGCGGAAACCTGGCTCCGCGTGATGCTCGAGACGGACGGCAAGGCGCTCGTGCACATGCGCGGCTTCAACGTGAACCACGAGCACCTCGAGAAGATGATCACGACCCCGTGGGCGATGCCGGGTCTCGGCGACGCCGGCGCCCACGTCAGCCAGATGATCGACTCGGGCTGGCCTACCTTCGTGCTGTCGCACTGGTACCGGGACGCCGGGACGTACTCCCTGGAAGAGGCCGTCCGGCGGATCAGCGCCGAGCCGGCGCGCGTGCTCGGGCTCTCAGACCGCGGCACGCTCGAGCGCGGCAAGCGCGCCGACCTCAACGTCATCGACATGGACCGACTCGCCGAGCGGCAGCCCTACATCGTGCGGGATTTCCCGGGCGGGGCGCCCCGCTTTCAGCAGCGCGCGGTCGGCTACCGGGCGACGGTCTGCAACGGTTCGGTCATCCTGCGCGACGACGAGCACACGGGAGCGCGGGCCGGCGAGGTGATCCGGAACGGGGGCGCCTGAGGCGCGGGCCGGCGGCCGGGGCCATCTTTTGGGGGACACCTCGCCCACGATCTGTCCCTCAAGCACGTTTGATGCCCATGGATGTCCCACAAGGCGGTCTCTTGCTGCCGAAATCCGCGCGAACGGGCCAGATCCGCGACGTGGCGCCGCGCTTCCCCCTTCAAGCCGCGCGCCGTACCGGTATCCCGAACTGCCGCAGCGTGTCCTCCACCGTCGGCTTGCCGACGCGGAGCCGGTCGTCGTTCAGCAGGTACGTGAACACGTAGCCGAGCCCCAGGATCAGGATGCCGATCAGGAAGCAGTAGATCACCGCGCGGTCCGGGTACTGGTCCTTGAGGTGCCCCACGTAGAGCGGCCCGAAGATCCCGGCCGCCGCCCAGGCCGTCAGGATCGCGCCGTAGACGATCGACATCTTCTTGGCACCGAAGACGTCGACGATGAACGAGGGCATCGTCGCGAAGCCCCCGCCGAAGCAGAGCAGCACGTAGCAGACGAGCACCGAGAACACCCACGGGTTGGTCTCGGTCATCAGGACGCCGAACACCACCATCTGGCTCGCCAACAGGATGCGGAACACCGCCACGCGCCCGATGCGGTCCGAGAGCATCCCCCAGAGCAGCCGGCCGACGCCGTTGCAGAGGGAACTGATCGCGATCAGCGTCGCGCCGTAGGCGGCCAGGGTCTCCGGCTCGATAGTGGGGTCGGCGAGGCCCCAGACGTCCTGCAGGAGCGGCGACTGGAAGCTGATCACCGAGATGCCCGCGGAGATGTTGAAGAAGAACACGATCCACATCACCGCGAACTCCCGCTCGGCGCGTGCC
>VXNE01000449.1:3011-3255 GCA_009840715.1 Gammaproteobacteria bacterium | reverse complement strand
GACTTCGCCATCGCGACGGAAGGGATGGAGCACTTCAAGAACCTGGTGATGATTCCGTGCTACGAGTGGAACCGGGCGGTCGTCGTGCCGCGCGGGCACGCCCTGGCGGCGCGAGACCACGTGTCCCTGGCGGACGTCGCGGAACAGCCCATCGTGACCTACGTCTTCGGTTTCACCGGGCGGTCGCGGCTCGACGAGGCGTTCGCGGCTGCCGGGCTGACCCCGAACGTGGTGTTCACCGCGA
>VXNE01000449.1:0-3001 GCA_009840715.1 Gammaproteobacteria bacterium | reverse complement strand
GGATCGGCATCATCGCCGCCATGGCGTTCGATCCGGAACGCGACGCGGACCTGGTCGCCATCGACGCGAGCCACCTGTTCCTGCCGAGCCGCACCTACATTGGCGCGCGCAAGGACACCTTCATCCGGCGCTTCATGCTGGACTTCGTCGAGCTGTTCGCGGGGCACCTGACGCCGGATATCGTGCGTGCGGCGTTCGGAACCAGCGATCGGAACGCGCGCGAGGACCTCTTCGCGGACCTCGAACTGCCGGTGCGGTGATCCCGGTCTCACCCGGGAGGGATCAGACGAGGTCGAGGTCCGGGTGCGCCCGCAGCAGGTCCCGGGCCTCCTCAAGCTCGGACCCCGGCGTCGGTTCCCCTCCGAACACGTCTCTCACGAACTTCAGGTATACCGTGTAAACGGTTGTTCTTTCGTCACTTAGAACGATGAAAAACGGTGCCCGGTCGACGTTGTGGCGCCGTGCGAGACGCATCCCCTCGGAGGTTTCGTCGCGCTCGTCCGCCACCACCACGCGGTCGATGCGCGACATCAGACCGCTGCGCTCGAGGCGCTCCTCCACGTCGCGGCACTTGGCGCAGGGCTCCCCGGAAGCCAGCACTTTCTTGACGAAGGTGATCCGCACTTGCCTCGCCAGGCTCCGTTCAGGCGACCGCTCTTGCCGGTATCCGGTTCTGCGCGTGCAGGCCGCACTCCTTGTCGTCGTCGTTTTCCCACCACCAGCGCCCCTCGCGTTCGTGCTGGTGCGCGGCGATGGCGCGGGTGCAGGGTTCGCAGCCGATGCTGCGCATGCCCTGGTCGTGCAGCGGGTTGTACGGTACGTCGTGCTCCCGGATGTACGCCCACACGTCCTCCGAACGCCAGTGCGCCAGGGGATTGAACTTCGTGAGGAGCCGTCCCGGCATCGAGAACGCGCTATCCACCTGCTCGACGGGCAGTTCCGTCCGCGTGACGCTCTGGTCCTGCCGCTGGCCGGTGATCCAGGCTTCGAGTTCGCCGAGCTTGCGCCGCAGCGGCTGGATCTTCCGGACGGCGCAGCACTCGGCGTGGCCGTCGCGATAGAAGCTGAACAACCCCTTGGTGCGTACCAACCGCTCTAGTTGGGCGGCGTCCGGCGACAGCACCTCGATCTCGATGCCGTAGCGTTCGCGGACGGCTTCGAGGAACCGGTAGGTCTCGGCATGCAGGCGGCCGGTGTCGAGGGAGAACACGGGCACGTTGCGGCCGACGATCCGGCTTGCCATATCCACGAGCACGACGTCTTCGGCGCCGCTGAAGGAGATCGCCAGGCGCTCGAGGCCGAAACGCCGGAACGCGTCCTCGAGTACCTCGCGCGGATCGGTCCGCACCGGCGAATCTGCGAAGTCCTTGCCGCGCATGAAGCGGTCCAAGAGTAGGGGGAGCGCGGAGCCTAGCAGCGTCCCGTTCCGCGAAAAAATACCGTGTCGGCATATGCTTAGCGGCCCGTGCCGGGTGTCGCCGGTACGGTGCCTGGACGCCGGCATAACATGTGCGCGCCAAAACGCCGATGCGGGGAGCGTCGATTGAAAGTCCTGTGCCTGGATCTCGAAGGGGTGCTCGTGCCGGAAATCTGGCACGGGATCGCCCGCGCCACCGGCATCGAGATACTCAACAAGACGACCCGTGACATCCCCGTCTACGAGGACCTCATGCGCCTGCGCCTCGACACCATCGAGCGTCACGCGGTGACGCTGGGGACGATACGGCGGGCGATCGCCGACCTGGACCCGCTGCCGGGCGCGGACAGGTTCCTCGCCTGGGCGCACCGGCGCTTCCAGGTGGCGATCCTGTCCGACACGTTCTACGAGTTCGCCATGCCGCTGATGGCGAAGCTCGGCTTTCCGCTCCTGCTCTGTCACCGCCTCGTCGTCGAGGGCGACCGCATCGTGGACTACCGGCTGCGCCAGGAACAGGCCAAGGCCGCCGCGGTCCGCGCCTTCCAGGCACTCGAGTACGAGGTCGTGGCCGTGGGCGACTCCTACAACGATATCGACATGCTGCTGGCGGCCGACCGGGCGTGTTTCTTCCGGGCGCCCGACCGGGTCGCGGACGCCCACCGCGATATCCCGCGGTTCGAAACCTACGACGAACTCAGGGGGGCGTTGTAGGGGCGGGGCTCGTCCCCGCCCGCGGTGGTTTCGCGCACGGCTTCGGGGCGGGACGCCACAAGGGCGTCTCCTACAGCGCGAACTGCGCCTCCTCGGTCGACCCCGTGAGGGCCGTCACCGAGGACTGCCCGCCCTGGATGACGTTGGCCACCTCGTCGAAGTAGCCGGTGCCGACTTCCTGCTGGTGGCTGACGAAGGAATAGCCCTGCTCCTGCGCCGCGAACTCCTTCTCCTGCAACTCGACGTACGCCGACATCTGGCGCTGCACGTAGTCGCGGGACAGTTCGAACATGTTGTACCACATGCTGTGAATACCGGCCAAAGTGATGAACTGGAACCGGTATCCCATCGCCCCGAGCTCGCGCTGGAACTTCCCGATCGTGGCGTCGTCGATGTGCGCCTTCCAGTTGAAGGAGGGCGAGCAGTTGTACGACAGCAACTGGTCCGGGTACTCCCGGTGGATCGCCTCGGCGAAACGTTTGGCCTCGTCGAGGTCGGGCACGGCGGTCTCGCACCAGATCAGGTCCGCATACGGGGCGTAGGCGAGTCCACGAGCGATGGCCTGGTCGAGACCGGCGCGGGTCCGGTAGTAGCCTTCCGGCGTCCGTTCCCCGGTCAGGAAGGGGATCTCGCACTCGTCGACGTCGCTGATGACCATGTCCGCGGCGTTCGCGTCGGTGCGTGCCATGAGGACCGCCGGGACATCGCAGACGTCCGCGGCCAGCCGGGCCGCGATCAGCTTCTGCACGGCCTCCTGCGTGGGCACCAGGACCTTGCCGCCCATGTGCCCGCACTTCTTGACCGAAGCGAGCTGGTCCTCGAAATGGACGCCGGCGGCGCCCGCGCCGATCATGCTCTTCATCAGCTCGAAGG
>VXNE01000566.1 GCA_009840715.1 Gammaproteobacteria bacterium | reverse complement strand
ACAGCCGCACGGGTTGTACGGGTTGTCGGCGTCGATCACGATGTCGGCCATCAGGCTGCCGGTTTCCCCCAGGGTGCCGGCCCAGACCGGCTCTGGCGCCGCCTGGTTGACGGACTCGCGGCGGTTGAAGAAGGCGCGCAGTTGCAGTCGCGTTCCGTGGGCCGTCTCGTGTTCCACGCGTCCGAAGACGCCCGTGCGAGTCGACGGCGTGAGCACGAGGTTGTAGGTCGCGTAGTTGAACCGGTCGGCGTTGCTCCACGGGTGATAGTCGTCGCCGGGGCCGCAGGGGTCCGCCGGATCGTAGACCGGCACGCCCGTGACGCCGTCGTTCAGGGCGCAGTTCACGAAGCGGCCCGTGTTCGGGTCGGCGAAAACCACCCGGCCCTGCGGCGTGAACGTGCTGCCGTGGAGCACGCCCGTGCCGGGCTTCGGCCAGCGCGTCTGCTCGTGGTCGGCGGCCCGGACACGCGCCTGGTCCGTGTGGGCGATGTGCGCCGAGGCGCTCGTGGCGCCCCACGCGCCCCCCAACGCCAGTTCGAGGTCCGTGGTTTCCCCGCCGTTCTCGAAGCCGCCCCGGTGCGCGCGCGCCGTGACGCCCCGGACCTTGCGCGTGATGACGTTCACGACGCCGGCGACCGCATCGGACCCGTAGATCGCCGAGGCGCCGTCGCGCAGCACCTCCACGCGCTCGACCACGCTCGCCGGAATGGTGTTCAGGTCCGTCGCACCCGAGACGCCGCTACCGGAGGAGCCGTTCACCCAGCGCAGGCCGTCGACCAGTACCAGCACGCGTTTCGAGCCGAGATGGCGCAGGTCCACCTGGGACGCCCCCGCCGCGACGCCGCCGCCGTCCGCGGGAAAACCGAAGTTGCCGCTGCTGTTGAAACGCGTCGAGAGCGGCGAACCCGACACCGGGAGCCGGGCGAGCAGGTCGCCGAGGGAGCTGAGGCCCGACCGGTCCCGGTCGTCTCCATCCACGTGGAGCACCCAGTCCCGTGCCGTGAGCGCATCGCGCCGGATGCGCGACCCGGTCACGATGATCTCCTCGAGGAGCGAGTGCGCACCGTCCGATGCGGTCTCCGCCGCAGCTTGATCGGGGGCCAGTGCGGCCGCCAACACCAGCGCGGCAAGGGGCATGTGCGCTCCGCGTATCCGCCCACCGGCCCGAAGCGGCGACATGGCCCTTCGCATGACTACCTCGCAAGGGTGGACGCCATGATAGCGTCCCGGATCGCTTGGGACGGGACAAGCCTGCCCCCTTCCATGTAGGCTGCTCTCCACTTTCTGAGGCTTCCTGGCGAGGAGGAGCCATGGCGATCGATGCGGTGCAACTGGCGGCGGACCTGACGGAGCTGCGGGGACTTGCGGTCGCCAAGCTCGAGGACGAGCCGCTGCCTGCCGGCGAAGAAGCGGCCAGGCGCCTGCAGACGGACATCGAGCGCTACGATCTCAAGAGCGAGATCGCGGACCTCGAGACGAAGGGCTACGCCATCCTCCCGCCGGGCAAGGCGAAGCCCGTCGAGTTCTTCGACCGCCTGCGGGAGACGATCCTGCGTCTCGCCGAGACGCATCGGGCGGGCCCCCTCGGCCCCGACATGGGCCTCGGCACGACGCTCTTCCATGTCCTGCCACAGGACCGGATCTTCGAGGAAGCGGTGACGGCGCCGGCGCCGTTGACGCTCGTGACGTACCTGCTCGGCTACCGCGCGAAGCTCAGCCAGTCCACGGTCCTCATCAAGGACAGCCGCGCAACCGCGCTCGGCATCCACGCGGACCATAGCGGCAAGCTCCCTGCGCCCTGGCCGAGCATCGCGCAGTACTGCAACGTGACCTGGGTGACGACGGACTACACCCGCGAGAACGGCGCGGTCTGCGTCTGGCCGGGCAGCCACCGCTTCGGCCGTCCCGTCCCGGACGACGTCGTCATGGGCCACGACCGGGAGGAGGTCGAAGTGCTCGAGATGCCGAAGGGCTCCGTGATCGTCTGGCACGGCAGCCTGTGGCACGGCGCCGTCCCGCGTACGGCGGAGGGACAGCGCGTCACCCTCGTGCTGCCGCACGTGCGCGACCACATCCAGCCGCAGGAAATCTACTGGGCCACGACGACGCCCGAGATGATCGCCCGCAACCCCGCGCGCTTCAGCACCCTGATGGGCCTGCACTGCGCGAACCCGTGGATCCAGGACGGGCCGAGCCAGGTGGGGTTGGGGATGCGGCCCGTTACGGGGTCGCAGTTCGAGTAGCGCGCGTGGACGCCTCCATGGCGAGCACGACCAGCATCGGCCAGCCCTCGTAGCTTTCGGCCCGCGGATACTGCCGGACGAACGCGGCATCGGGCGCGTACTCGCCGACATCGCTCAGCGCGAAATCCGCGCGCACCGCCGCCATGACGAAGTCCCCGAGCTGGTGCGGCAAGCTGCCGGGGGCGACCACCTGACCCGTGTCCGGATCGATGAAACGCGCGCGACTGTCGCGCAGGAACATGGCCGGGTGCATCGCGGACACGACGGCCCGCCCCCGCGCCGTCAGCACGCGACGGGCTTCGCGGAAGAAGCCGTCGAGGTCCCGCAGATGCTCCAGGACCAGGCCGCTGACGACGGCGTCGAACGAGGCGTCCCCGAAGGGCAGGGGTTCGTGCAGATCGTGGACGACGAAGCGGACGTCGGTGCCCGCCAGCTTGTCCCGGGCGTGCGCCAGCATCTCCTCCGAGAAGTCCACGGCCGTCACGCGCGCGCCCGCCCCGGCCAGCCAGGCGGCATGCCGCCCGGTCCCGCAGCCGAGGTCGAGCACGCGGCAGCCGCGCACGTCGCCGAGCGCCCTGCGTACATGCGGCTCCTCGAGGGCCGGCAGCGGATTGCCGTCGTGGTCGTAGACGGGCGCCCACCGGTCGTACCCGTCGCGCACTGCGGACAAGGGGTCATCCATCCGGACGGACACGCGGCGCGCTACAGCCGCGGATCCACCGGCTCGGACTCCATCGCGAGCACCGCGAACACGCACTCGTGGACGCGCGGCAGGGGCTCGCGCTCGGCGAATCGCGCGAGCGCTTCGAGGCCAAGCGCGAACTCGCGGCGCGCGAGCGATCGCTTGGTCCTGAGATCTCGCTTGCGAAGCGGTTCGAGGTGGCGTTCGGCCGTGTATTCCGGTCCGTAGATGATGCGCAGGTACTCCCTGCCGCGGCACTTCACGGCGGGCTGCAGGATGGCGTTGCCCTTGCGCACGGCGAACTCCCAGGGCTTCACGACGATACCCTCGCCGCCCTCC
>VXNE01000296.1 GCA_009840715.1 Gammaproteobacteria bacterium | reverse complement strand
CCTGCAGCAGTAGCGCCACCGGCGGCCGAGGCCCCTGTGTCCGTAGCGCCAAACCGTATCTCGACGGTCCGCAGGCGGTCGTCGAGGCGTCCGATCGCCGCACGCAACCGGTCTTCCATGCGTCCAACCGCCTCGCGCAACTCCCGTGTCTCGCTCCGGAGCTCCGTGGTCTGGTGCCTGATCTCGGCGCGGACATCGCTCCATGTGGCGAGCGTCAGGCCAGCAAGGGTCACTCCGATCGCCGACATGCCGATCAGTTCGTTGCTGACTCCCCTGCGAGGCTGATCGCCCGTCCGATCTGACTTCTCCACGCAGCCCACTCCCATCCCGATCCTGTTCCCGAGGCCACGATAACGCGAAGGCCGGCGGTGGAAAAGCGCCGATCACGCACCCAGCGCGTGCGTCATCCACCAGCCAGCGTTTGCGACTGCGCCTCGTTGCGCGTGTCGCGCAATCACGCCCGGCGCCGCTCGTTCTCCCGCAACATCTTCTTCCGGATACGGATCGACTCCGGCGTCACCTCGACCAACTCGTCCGCGTCGATGAACTCGAGCGCCTGCTCCAGCGAGAAGACGACCGGCGGCGTCAGCAGGATGTTCTCGTCGCTCGCCGCCGCCCGGATGTTCGTGAGCTTCTTCTCCTTCAGCGGGTTCACCGTCAGGTCGTTCGAGCGGCTGTGGATCCCGACCACCATGCCTTCGTACACCTCGGTGCCCGGGCCCACCAGCAGGCGGCCCCGGTTCTGCAGGTTGAAGAGCGCGTAACCCACCGCCTTGCCCGTCGCCTTCGAGATCAGGACGCCGGACCTGCGACCGGTCTCGAGGCCGGGCGGCACGCGGTCGTATCCCGCCGACGAGAACGTCATGACGCCGGTTCCCGACGTGAACGACGCGAACTCGTTCCGGAACCCCATCAGCGCCCGCGTCGACACCTTGCAGGTCAGCCGCACGCGGCCCTGGCCGTCGTGGTCGACGTCGACGAGTTCCCCCTTGCGTTCGCCCAAGGCCTCCATCAGCGGCCCCTGGTGCTCTGCGTCGATCTCGAAGACGACCGACTCGAAGGGCTCGAGACGCACGCCGTCCCGCTCGCGGGCGATGACCGTCGGCTGCGACACGGCCACCTCGTAGCCCTCGCGGCGCATGGTCTCGATCAGGACGGAGAGGTGCAGTTCGCCCCGGCCCGACACCTCGAAGCAGTCCGGTTCCGCCGTCCGGCGCACGCGCAACGCGACGTTGTGGGACGCTTCCCGGAACAGGCGTTCCTCGATCTGTCGCCCCGTCAGGTACTTGCCCTCGCGTCCCGCGAAGGGGCTCGTGTTGACGCGGAACGTCATGGTAAGCGTCGGCTCGTCGACCGAGAGCGGCGGCAGCGCCTCCGGGGTGTTCAGATCGCAGATCGTGTCCGACACGCCGACGTCATCGACCCCGGTGATGCAGACGATATCTCCGGCCCGCGCGCAGGGCAGTTCGACCCGCTCGAGACCGCGACTCGCGAGGACCGAAAGCACGCGCCCCTTGCGCACCTCGCCCGAGCCGCTGACGACCGAGACCGGCGTCCGGGGCGGCAGAGCGCCGCGCCGGACCCGGCCGATGCCGATGACCCCAACGTAGCTCGAGTAGTCGAGGGTGCTTACCTGCATCTGGAACGGTCCCGCGAGGTCGGCCTGCGGTGGCGGCACATGCGAGACGACGAGGTCGAGGAGCGGGGTCATGTCCGCGGCCGGGGCATCCGGATCGAGCCCCGCGACGCCGAGCGTCGCCGACGTGAAGACGGTGGGGAAGTCGAGCTGCGCCTCGCTCGCCCCGAGCCGGTCGAACAGGTCGAACACCTGGTCCACCACCCGGTGCGGCGCGGCGCCGTCACGGTCGATCTTGTTGACCACGAGGATCGGCGCCAGGCCGGCGGCGAACGCCTTCTGCGTCACGAACCGGGTCTGCGGCATCGGGCCCTCGACGGCGTCGACGACGAGGAGGACCGCGTCCACCATCGAGAGGATCCGCTCGACCTCGCCGCCGAAGTCGGCATGACCCGGCGTATCGACGATGTTGATGCGACAGCCGTCGTACTCGACGGCCGTCGTCTTCGACAGGATCGTGATGCCCCGCTCCCGCTCGAGTTCGTTGCTGTCGAGGGCCCGCTCGGCAATCTCGGTGCGCGCGTCTACCGCCGTCTGCTGCAGCAGGCGGTCCACGAGGGTGGTCTTGCCGTGGTCCACGTGGGCCACGATGGCGACGTTGCGGATCTGCATGATTGGGGGGTTCGGACAGCCTCACGCGGACGGCCCTGCCGGGGCCGCCCGTGAAGATCGTTTCGGCGTCCCGGCGTCAGCCGTACGCCACGAAGTTCAGCTTGTTCCCGTCGAGGTCGCGGAAGTAGCCGGCGTGGAAGCCCTCCCCACGCGGCCCCGGCGCGCCTTCGTCCGTGGCGCCGAGTTCGAGCGCCTTCGCATGCAGCCGTGCGACGGCTTCCGGCGACCCCGCCTGCAGCGCCACCATCATGCCGTTGCCCACGGTGGCCGCATTGCCGTCGTACGGTCTCATGACGAGGACCATGGGCTGATCCATGCCGGTCCCGTACCCCACGGCGCCGCCCTCCTCCATGAGTCGGCCGACCCCCATCTCCGCGAACAGGGCGTCGTAGAACGCGGTGGCGCGGTCGATATCGTTGGTGCCAACGGTGACATATCCGATCATGGGTCCGTTCCGGTGGTGCGAGTGGGGCGCGAAGCATGCCCGAATCTTGCGCGGGTCGAAAGCGCGACCCCATCGGCCGCCTGCTAAGCTCGAAACGCCAAGACCACGGACGCCACGCCATGCCATCCCATCCCGAAGTCCGGCGCGCCCGGCTCCCCGAACCGTACGGCCTCCCGAAGGACTCGCCGACGCTCTCCTGGGAATCGGTGGAGGCCCGTTTCAAGGCAGCACTCCACTACTGGATCTGCACCGCGGACACCGAGGGAACTCCGCTCGCGCGCCCCATCGACGCCGTCTGGCTCGACGGCGCGCTCTACTTCGGTGGCCACGAGGACGCGCGCTGGCAACGCAACCTGCGGGCGAACCCCCGCGCGTGCGTGACGCTCGAAGACGCCGAGAACGTCGTGATCCTCGAGGGCGTGGTCGAGCATTTCGTCCCCGAGGAAGCCTTCGCCCTCGCCATGGGCGACGCCGCGAACGAGAAGTACGAGTTCGGCGGCAACGCGGCCGAGCTCTATCGCGCCGGCGCCTGCCGTTTCCGGCCGACCGTCGGCCACGCCTGGACCCTGCTCTACAAGGA
>VXNE01000179.1 GCA_009840715.1 Gammaproteobacteria bacterium | reverse complement strand
ATGTGACTGGTACTCAACCAGCGTGTGGCGGGGGCCCTCCTTGCTGTTGATGTGTTTGGCGTTGGGCTGGGGGACGGTGTCGACCGGGGCGGGGCCGCCGCCGATGGCGGCACCGGCCACCGCGCCCTCGACCCCGTCGACCACCGCGCCAACGGCACCGCCGATCGCCGCCTGCATCTGCACGTCCGGGTTGAGATAGCTGCGTTGTCTCGCGACCTCCTGACAGGCCGCGAGGTCCGCCTCGTACTTTCTCGGGTCGCTGCCGTCGACAATGGGTCGGTGCTTCGCGCCGGTGGCGAAGCAGCCGCCGAGTACCACCGCGGCCGCCACAACAACCGACGCACGGATGACATGGTGCATGCCCGTCTCCTCGTTTGCAGGACGGCTGCAAGGTACGCGCCGCGGCATGAACCGGGGCTGAACGCACGATCCCGGCGCGACAAGGCTTGCCACGCTTGCCACCGCTTCGCGACGGGATGTAGGCTCATACATGGAGAGCGTGTGGTCGTCCCGACCGCGCGGTAAGTAGGAATTCGGGTTCGGCGAGCGTCCTCGCCGCATCGGTCCGCACCGAACGAGCGTGCCGCCGGCCCCGAACATCAGAAAGGAGACGTCAACCAATGGATCTTCGAAAACCAGTCGCCGTGGCGACGGGCATGCTCGTGGCGCTGGCGCCGCCAGCCTGGGCGCAGGACGAGAGCGAAACGCAGGGCGAAGCCGTCATCGAGGAGATCGTCGTCACGGCGACGCACCGCGAGACGCGCCTGATGGACACGCCGATGGGAATCGGCGCCGTGACAGACGAAGTGATCGAGGAGATCGGCGCCCAGGAGATGGGCGAGGTCTTCCGCATGGTCTCGGGGCTCAACATGGGCGGTGAAGGCGCCGCCCAGACGCGCTACACCGTGCGCGGGGTCACCTCGCAGCAGACGAACAGCGTGCGCGACACCGCCGGCGCCATGGTCGCCGTCTACCTCGACGGCGCCTCGCTCACGTCCGCCCTCGGACCCGCGCGCCAGATCACCGGCAACCTGTTCGACATCGAGCGGGTCGAGGTGCTGAAAGGCCCGCAGGGCACGCTGTTCGGGGAGAGCGCCCAGGGCGGCGCGGTCCGCTACATCTACAAGTCGCCCGTCGCCAACGAGTGGGACGCGGCATTCCGCGTCGGCGCTTACTCGATGAAGTGGGCGGACGACAACTCGCACGACTACAACGGCATGTTGAACATCCCCATCCTCGAGGACCGGCTGGCCGCCCGGGTCGTGCTGTTCGAGACCGACCGCGCCGGCTACATCGACCAGCTCTCCGGCTGCGTACCCCAGGTCAACGACACCGGCTATCCGATCGCGCGGCCGATCTGCTCCGGCGTGAACGAGGACGTCAACTCCACCTCCAACACCGGCGGACGGCTGGCCATCAAGTACTTCGCGGACCGCTGGACGGCCGAACTGGCGCGGTACTGGGTGTCCCAGGAGGGGGACGGGACGGCCTACACGATCGCCGGGAACCGCGGCGACCGGGACCTGATCGCCGACGACCCGTACGTGACCAACGCCCGGGAGTTCCGGGGGCTGAACGGCGACGGCTGGGACGATTTCGAGGTGATGCGCGCAACGGTCGAAGTCGGCTTCAGCTTCGCGGACCTCACGTTCACCGCCACCGACACGGACCGCGACAGCCTCACCTTCCGCGAACTCGCCGACCCCGTGGTCCGGGGCATCGACTGGATCACCGCGTTCGGGGGCAACACCAGCGGCCGCTGCCTGCTGGAGGTGCCGAACCCCGACGTGAACTGCCCCATCCCGCTCGACGCCATGAACATGCACAGCTACGGCTGGGACGGCTGGACGGACGTGCAGCGCCAGACCTACGAGATCAGGCTGGTCTCGAACCAGCCCGGGCGGCTGCGCTGGACGGCCGGCGCCTACCGCAAGGAGTCGGAGGACTGGTCGTGGAGCGGCGTGCTGTACTCGATGAACCCGGACCGCGCGATCTACGACGACATCTTCTTCTTCAACTCGCCCGAGACCTCGCACCAGACGGACTTCGAGGAGACTTCGGTATTCGGCGAGGTGAGCTACGACCTGACCGACGAGATCGAGCTGACCCTCGGGGCGCGTTCCGCGTCGCTGACCCAGGACTTCTTCATCGGCGTCAAGGGCGAGCAGATCTACCGGGACAGCGTGCGCGTCGGCAGCTGGGACTCGCCGCAGTCCTTCGAACGCTACCGCGGCTACGTCGGCGAGCAGAATGGCACCACGGACAACGACGTCATAAGCCCGCGCTTCGTGGCCACGTGGCGGCCGAGCGGCCGCGACCTGATGGCCTATTTCAGCTACGCCGAAGGGTACCGCCCGGGCGGCCAGAACCGCGGCGTGCTGCTGGACGCGCGGTACATCGAGCGCGACGCCGACGCCGCCGAGGCGACGGGCTCCCTGCCGCCGGAGGAGATCGCGGCGCGGCGCGCCGAGGCACAGGCCCTGCGGACGGTCGTGTTCTTCGACGGCGACACGGTCGTGAACTACGAACTCGGCAGCAAGTTCACGGTGATGGACGGGCGGGCCTCCGTCCAGGCCGCCGTCTACTACACCGACTGGCAGGACGTCATCCAGCGCTCCGAACGGCCGCTGCCCAACGGCAACATCGTCGGCTTCAACGCGAACGAGGGGGCCGCGGAGATCTGGGGGCTGGACCTCGACTTCAACATCGCCCTGACCGAGCGCCTGCGCGCGTCGCTGATCGCCGCGTTCGTCAACACGGAACTCACCGAGGCGGCGCAGAACGAGGGCAAGGAGCTGATCTTCTCGTCGCCCTTCAGCGCGACGCTGAACCTCGACTACGAGTGGCCGTTGACGAACACCCTGATCGCCAACTTCCACATCGACGTGTCGAACTTCGACGAGCGCTGGTTCAACACCGACAACACGATCGCCCTGCCGGACTACACGATCGTCAACGCCCGGGTCACCCTGCGCGATGTTTCGGACCAGTGGGCCGTGGTGCTCTGGGCCAAGAACCTGGGTGACGAGCGCATCGTGCGCGACCGGTACAGCGACCTCACCTCGGGTAGCGAGAACCCCTGGCTCGGCGACCTCCGCGGCAGCTACCAGTATCTCGATCCGCCGGAAGCGATCGGGCTCGAGTTTCGCTGGAACCTGAGGTAACGAGCAACTTGCCGGTCCGACAAAGGCCGACCCCCCGCGGGTCGGCCCTTGTCTTGCTGGCACGGACCCACTGCCTGGCAGTCCTGCTGGTCGCCACCGCATGCGGTGGTGGCGGCGGAGGTGGT
>VXNE01000600.1 GCA_009840715.1 Gammaproteobacteria bacterium | reverse complement strand
GTCGACGCGATGAGGACCACCGCAGGAAGCGCCGGCCAGCCGAGCCAGGCCCCGATCGCCTCGAGCAACTTGAAGTCTCCGTGGCCCATGCCTTCCCGCCCCGTCACCCACTTGAACGCCCAGTAGAGCGTCCAGAGCACGACATACCCCAGCGCCGCGCCGGCAATGGCGTCGACCGGGGTCACGTGGTCGAAGACGATGGCCGCGACCAGCCCGGCCCACAGCAGCGGCAGCGTGATCTGGTCGGGCAACAACTGGGTCTCGAGGTCGATGAACGCCAGGGCGATCAGGCTCCACGTGAAGAACAGCCAGCCGATGGTGATCCATTGCAGCCCCCAGGCCTGCAGCACAACCAGGCCCAGGGCCGCGGCGAGCCCTTCGACGACCGGGTACCGGGCCGCGATCCGACCACCACAGTAACGGCAGCGCCCACGCAAGGCGATCCAGCTTGCCAGCGGCACGTTCAGCCACGGGGCGATCGGGTGTTCACAGTGAGGGCATCGCGAGCCGGGGCGCACGAGGTCGAAGCGCGGTCGCGCCGGCACGGTGATGTGCAGCAGTTCGCGCGCCTCGTCGCCCCACTGCCGCTCGAGCATCCTGGGTAGCCGGTAGATGACCACGTTGAGGAAGCTCCCCACGACGAGGAACACCACCGTCGCGGGAATAGCCAGGCTCCAACCGTCCGGCATCCGGACAACCCGGTCTCAGGGCCCGCCGATGACCGCGCCGAGCTGGAAGATCGGCAGGTACATGGCAACGATGAGCCCACCCACCACGACGCCCAGCACGGCCATGATCATCGGTTCGATCATCGACGCGATCGCGTCGACCGCGTCGTCGACCCGCTGCTCGTACCACCCGGCCGAGCGCGCCAGCATGTCGTCCAGCGTTCCCGACTCCTCGCCAACGGCTACCATCCCGACCACGTCGTCCGGAAACACGCCAGCGGCGCGCATCGACGTGTTGAGCTGCCGTCCCGTCGCGACCTCGGCGCGCACCCGCCGGACGGCGGCCTCGAACACCCCGTTGCCGGCGGCGCGAGCCACCGACTCCAACGCGTCGACCAGAGGGACGCCGGCCGCGAAAGTCGTCGACAACGTCCGCGTGCAGCGGGCGACCGAGGACCGCTCGATCAGCGGACCGAACACCGGCAACCGCAGCGACAACCGGTCCAGCACCGCCCGCAGCGCCCGCGACCGGTTACGCATCGCTCGCACTCCCAGCACCGCGGCCAGCCCGGCACCGACCATCGTCACCCACCAGTCGCGCACGAACTCGGACAACGCGATTACCCACTGCGTGGACGCGGGCAGTTCGGCGCCGAACCCGGCGAAGATCTGCTCGAACTGCGGGACCACCTTGACGAGCAGGATACCGGATACGGCACCGGCCACGCACAGCACGACGGCCGGGTAGACCAACGCCTTGCGCACCTTCCTCCTCAAGTTCTCGGACTTCTCCTGGTAGGTGGCGATCCGGTCCAGCATCGCCGGCAAGGTTCCCGACCGTTCGCCCGCCTCGACCAGGTTGCGGAAGAGGTCGTCGAAGTGCTCCGGGTGCCTGCCGAGCGCGGCGGCGACCGAATCTCCAGCCGACACGTCCGCCCGCAACGCGCGTACCAGCGCTGCCAGCGCCGACTTGTCCGTACCGTCGGCGATGATCCCGAGCGCCTGCAGCAGGGGCACGCCCGCACGGGTCAGCGCCGCAAGCTGGCGCGAGAGGACGGCCACGTCACCCGTACGCACGCGACCGCGCCGGCTTCCTCCACCCTGTCGCCGCACGCTCGTCACCCGGATGCCCCGGCCGGCCACGGCCCGCCGCACCCGCCGGGCCGACGCAGCGGTCATCTCGCCGGCGACCGCGTGGCCGTAACGGTCCCGGCCCCGCCAGGCGAAGAGTTCGGAACGTGCCGCCACGACCCCGCCGTCTTGCCGCTATCCGGTGACCCGGTTGATCTCGGCCAACGACGTGACTCCCGTCGCGACCTTCCTGAGTCCCGACCGCCGCAGGTCAAGGAAACCCTGGCGCCGAGCCTCCGCCGCCAGGTGCAGGCTGTCGCCTTCGTCCATGACCACGCGGGCGAGTTCCGGGGTGAGCTCCATCACCTCGTAGATGCCGATGCGCCCGCGATATCCGCCGCGGCACTCCTCGCAGCCCGTCGGGTCGGCCTCGAAGAGCCGCAGCCCGCCGTCGACGTCACCGCGCGAGAAACCCTCGCGCGCCAGCGTTTCCCCGGGTACCGCCACCGGGCGGCGACACCGGGGACAGAGCCTCCGCGCCAGGCGCTGGGCGATGACGAGACTCACCGACGTGGCCACGTTGAACGCCGCGACGCCCATGTTCCGCAGCCGCGTCAGGGTCTCCGCCGCCGAGTTGGTGTGCAGCGTCGAAAGCACGAGGTGTCCCGTCTGCGCAGCCTTGACGGCGACCTCCGCGGTTTCGAGGTCCCGCACCTCCCCGACCATGAGCACGTCCGGGTCCTGGCGCAGGAACGCCCGCATGGCGACGGCGAAGTCGAGGCCGACGCGATGGTTGACGTGTACCTGGTTGACCCCTTCGAGGTGCATCTCCACCGGGTCCTCCACCGTGGCGATGTTGCGGCCCGGCTCATTCAGAAGGTGCAGTCCCGCGTACAGCGTGACGGTCTTGCCGCTGCCGGTCGGCCCCGTCACGAGGACCATGCCCTGCGGACGGCGCAGCGCCGCGCGGTAGCGCGCTTCCTGTTCCGGCTCGAACCCGAGTTCGTCGATGCCGATACGTCCGCTCGAAGCGTCGAGAATCCGCAGGACGACCTTTTCGCCGAAGAGCGTCGGCAGCGTGTTGACCCGGAAGTCCGCGGCACGCGATTCCCCGAGGCGCAGCCGGATGCGCCCGTCCTGCGGCACGCGGCGCTCCGCGATGTCCAGACCGGCCATCACCTTGAGGCGGGCCGCCAGTCGTGCCGCGAGGTTCCGGGGCGGCCGGCGTACCTCGCGCAAGATGCCGTCCGTCCGAAACCGCACCCGGCAGCTTCGCTCGTATGGCTCGAGGTGGACATCGGAGGCCCCGGCTCTCACCGCCTCCAGCAGCAGTCCATGGACGAAACGCACGACCGGAGCCTCGTCCGCCCCCGCGAGCGGCGGCTCGCCAACCTCTCGCTCCGCTTCCACCGACTCCGACTCCAGCACCGGGACGTCGTCGTCGAGGCCGACGTCATCGAGCAGGTCCGCAGGCTCCCGGTCGCGCAGCCCACCCCCGGCGGCGGCCAGGGCAACGGCCGCCACCACTAACGGCGACACAAAGCGGGACG
>VXNE01000111.1 GCA_009840715.1 Gammaproteobacteria bacterium | reverse complement strand
CTCCCTCCCCCACGCTTTTCGCGTTGGACAGGAGGCCCCGCCCTATACGGTCCAAGACAGCGGTGACCTTGATCGCCGCTTGGCTGTCGAGGCCATCGAACCATCGTGCGAAAGGTCGGCGACCCCGCGCATCGACGTACTCCGCGACCTGGACCACCGGCGTATGGTAACAGTCACGTTACCAAAACGGTAGCCAGCTGTCGCTCTGTCACCCACAACCTGTGCCAGAAGGCTGGCCGGGCCGCGACCGGGGCCGACGGGTGGGTCTTGGCCTGGACGATCTTCACGCGTCGCGTCATGACGACCGCGCTCCCTGGCGCTTCCGGGCGATATCCCCGACCCGGACGGTCCCCGGTTCGACCACTCTCGCATTGATGCCGCGCAGGTTGAGTCGACGCCCCTCTTTCGAATTGACGAAACGGGTGGCGTGCGCCCCGAACCGGGCGGTGAACTTCCGACAACCCGTGTGGGGAACCGCGGTCACCTCGATCACGGCTTCGCCGATGCGCAGGCGTGTTCCGGGCGGCAGGTTCTCATGGCCCAGGTCGAGATCGATGTACAACTGGTCCCCGGCCAACGCCCAGCGCTGCCGGCTGCCCGCCACGAGGGCGGCTGCCCGGGCGTTCATCACCGTAAGCTGCATGTCCCGGTGTGCGGCCGGGCCCAGTCGGTGGGCGTTGTCGCGCCATTTGTCGCCCACCAGCCCGTGCTCGAGGTCGAGCATCCCTGCATCCAGCGTCTCCCGCTCGTCCGTGCGGGGCCGGCGCACGAGCATTTCCAGTCGGCCGCCGTCGCTCGGCGACGCCTGGACGTGGACCAGCCCGGCTTCGAGCTCATCGCGGGTGAGATGTTTCATGGTCACTCAAGCAAGCAGTTCGACCGGATCTCCGGCCCGCACGAGACCCGGAGACTCCACCGTCGCGTACACCCCGAGGTTGCCGCCCGCCTCGCGCACCAGTGCCCGCATGATCGAGGGGTCCCGGGGCAGGTCGGCGAACCCGTGCGTGACCATGATGCAGCGTGGACACTCGATCGTCACGCGGAGCGTGGCTTCCCCGATGGCGAGTCGTTGTCCGCGCCAGGCCATCTCGGGCATCTCCCCGTCGGGTGTGGTGTCACCGACCACGAGGTTCGGGCGGAAGCGGCGGACGTCGAAGACGGACTCGCCCGCCCTGGCCGCCATCGCCGCGAGGGCCGACTCGGTCAGGAGCAGCAGCGGAAAGGCGTCGAAGTAAGTGCCGGGCGGGGACTCGAACTCGATCAACTCGCGGGGGAAGAGGCGGAGGTCGGGAAGCGGCTCCTCCTGGGTCCGCCCGAAGATGGCGCGCAGCTCCGTGTCCACGTCCTCGTGGGTCGGCCGTCCTCTGCGGTAGTGATCGAGGGCGTCCGCCGGCAGCAGCGGCCAGAGGCTCACCTCGTGACCCAGTGCTCTGGAGAGCCGCGCGTTCACGTCCGGGGCGCCCGTTTCGACGGTGCTCCCGTCCGGCAGCACGATCTGCGCGGGACTCGAGCCCTCGGCCGCCGGCGCCCTCGCGTACCGGGCGGCGAAGTGCATCAGCGCCGGGATCTTCTTGGCCCCGCGGATGCCGCCGCGCACCTCGTCGCGGACGGCCCAGGCGCGGTCGCCGGGCAGGCCCCGGTCCCCGAACACCACGTCGTCGACTGTCTCGCCGGCCATGCTCTTGACCGGGTAGCGCCAGATCTGGCGCAGGGTGCCGACCTTCATGGGCTACTCACGTCCGGTGCTGTCATGGCGTTCGATCCGATCCCTTTGGTTACGCGAGTTTGCGGCCGCTGCCGAGGTGTGGCGTGATTGCGCAGGCCGGCCACAGGCAGGAACAGGCAGATGCCGAAGCGTGTCACCATCATGCTGGACGACGAGGTCTGGCGCATCGTTGAACAGATCCCTCGGGGTGCTCGGAGCCGCGCCGTCAACGCGGCGATCCGGCATTGGTCCGGGGCTTCCGCTCGCCGGCAGGCCGCCGTGCGGATGGACGTGCTGCGACGCCAACTGCCATCCGTCGCCACGGCGGACGTGGTCCGCTGGATCCGCGAAGAACGGGAGCGGTGATCCTCGTGATCGCAGGCCCGGGCGCATCTGTTCTCCGGAAACGGGGCTTCCAAGCGAGGACGAGGAGGATAGCGATCAAGCCCTGAACGTGCGCGACAAGGCACTCAGCTGGACGCGGAGTAGAGGTCGCAGGCCGTGGCCCTCGCCACGACTCACAACGTTGCGTTCTACGATGCCGCCTACCATGCCGTGGCCCTCGTACGTCGCGGGGTATTCGTGCCCGCCCCTACCGTCCCCGGCCGGTTGGCAAGCGCATTGCCGCGGACTATAGTGCGCGCGCCGTGAACATCCCAACCCGCCACCAGCCCCTGCCTCTCCCGGAACTGCTGCTCCTGCCGGCGTAGCCGGCATTCATTGACCCACACACGGGCACCCGCCCGACCGAAACCGAAGTCCAACCTGAATCCACCAGGACTCGAGGGTCATGAGCGAGCAAGTCATATCGAATCGAAGCGCCGCATCCGCCCGCGCCGGGCGGGCTGGCGGCAGCATGCCTTTTCACAAGTACCGTCCCTTTCAGCCCATCGCGCTGCCGCAGCGGCAGTGGCCGGGCAAGGTCATCGATCGGGCGCCGCGCTGGTGCAGCGTGGACCTGCGCGACGGCAACCAGGCGCTGATCGAGCCGATGAACGTCGACGACAAGCTGCGGATGTACGAGCTTCTCCTGGAGGTCGGTTTCGCGGAGATCGAGGTCGGCTTTCCGGCTGCCTCGAGATCGGATTTCGACTTCATCCGCCGCATCGTCGACGAGGATCGGATTCCCGAAGACGTGACCATCCAGGTGATCTGCCTGGCGCGGGAGGACCTGATCGAACGCACCGTGGAGGCCGTTGACGGGGCGCCCAACGTCATCTTCCATCTGTTCAACGCCACGTCGGAACTACAACGGCGTGTGGTGTTCGAGGTGGGCCGTTCCGACATCGTCGACCTGGCGGTGCAGGGCACCCGGCTCCTCAAGCAGGGCTTGAGCACACTCGACTCGAACATCGGCTTCGAGTACTCCCCGGAGAGTTTCACCGGTACCGAACTGGATTTCGCCGTGGACCTCTGCTCCGCGGTCTCCGAGGAATGGGGCGCGACAGCCGACGACCCCATCATCGTCAATCTGCCGTCGACCGTGGAGTTGGCGACGCCCAACGTCTACGCGGACCAGATCGAGTGGTTCGCAACCCGTTTCCCGCACCGGGACAAGGCGGTGATCAGCCTGCATACCCACAACGACCGGGGCA
>VXNE01000663.1 GCA_009840715.1 Gammaproteobacteria bacterium | reverse complement strand
GCTCATCCGCAAGTCGGCGACGCCCGCCGAGTCGCGGGCCGAACTGACGGCCCGGCGCTTCTCTTCCGAGTCGGTCGCGGAACTCATGGCCCGCGCGGGCAGCGACGCCTGCCGGCCGGACGACCTCGGGGACGAGTTCGGCTACCACGACGGCGTCTACCGGCTCTCGGAGCAGCAGGCGCAGGCGATCCTCGACATGCAGCTGCAGCGCCTGACCGCGCTGCAGCGCGACCGCCTCATGGAGGACTACGGCAAGATCCTCGACGAGATCGGCGACCTGACGGAGATCCTCGGTTCCGAGGAACGTCTGCGGGGCGTGATCCGCGACGAACTCGTGGAGGTGCGCGAGCGCTACGGCGACGCCCGGCGCACGGAGATCCAGAGTTCCCACCAGGACCTGACGGCCGAGGACCTGATCACCGAGGAGGACATGGTGGTCACGGTCTCCCACCAGGGCTATGCGAAGACGCAGCCCCTCGACGTCTACCAGGCGCAGCGCCGGGGCGGCCGGGGCAAGGCGGCCACCGCGGTCAAGGACGAGGACTTCGTCGAGCACCTCCTGATCGCGAACTCCCACGACACGCTCCTGTGCTTCTCGAACAAGGGCAAGGTGTACTGGCTGCGCGTCTTCCAGATCCCGCAGGGTAGCCGGGGCGCCAAGGGACGACCGCTGGTGAACATGCTCGCCCTGGACGCGGACGAGCGCATCACGACGCTCCTGCCCATGAGCAAGTCCGGTGCCGCGACGGAGGACACGTTCGTCTTCATGGCCACGGCCAGCGGGACCGTCAAGAAAACGCCGCTCGAGCAGTTCGCCCGCCCGCGGACCGCCGGCCTCATCGCCCTTGACCTCGTGGAGGACGATCACCTGGTGGGCGTCGCCCTGACCGACGGCTACTCGGACATCCTGCTGGTCGCAAGCTCCGGCAAGGCCGTGCGTTTCAAGGAATCGGACGTGCGCGCCATGGGCCGGACGGCCCGCGGCGTACGCGGGATTCGGCTCGGCAGAGGCCACTCCGTGATTTCTCTCATCATCCCGAGCGGCGGCTTCATTCTCACCGCGAGCCGAAACGGCTACGGCAAGCGCACCCGCGTGGAGGAGTTCCCCGTCAAGGGACGCGCCATCCAGGGCGTGATCGCCATGCAGGGTGGCGCGCGGAACGGCCCGCTGGTCGGCGCGGCACAGGTGTTCGAAGGCGACGAGATCATGCTGATCAGCGACCAGGGCACGCTGGTGCGGACGAGCGCCGACGAGATCTCGCTGGTGAGCCGCAACACCCAGGGCGTGAAACTCATCGCGCTCCGGGAAGAGGAGCACCTCGTCGGGCTCGAGCGCATCGTCGAGTCCGAGAACGGCGACTCCGACGCGCCGGCCGATACCGACTGACCCCAAACCGACGCGGAACGAACCGGCGCGGCGGCTCCACGAGGGGCGCCGCGGTTTTCGGATCGCGCCGACGAACCCTTAAAGGCACACCATGACCCGCGTACACAACTTCTCACCGGGCCCGGCCGCACTGCCCCTGCCCGTCCTCGAGCGCGCCCGCGACGAACTGCTCGACTACGACGGACGGGGCATGTCCGTGATGGAGATGAGCCACCGTAGCCCCGAGTTCATCGCCATCGCCGAACGGGCGGAGGCGGACTTCCGCGAACTGCTCGGCATCGGTGACGACTACTACGTCCTCTTCCTCCAGGGCGGACCCACGCTGCAGTTCTCGATGCTGCCGTTCAACCTGACCGAACGCGACTCCGTCGCCGACTACGTGCACACGGGCTCCTGGGGGACGAAGGCGATCGCCGCCGCCCGCAAGCTCTGCCGGGTGAACGTCGCGGCGACCTCGGAAGACGCCAACTTCACCTACGCGCCCGCGCCTGCGGACTGGCGGCTCACGCCCGGCGCCGCCTACGTCCATGTCACCGGCAACGAGACCATCGGCGGCGTCGAGTACCACGACTATCCGTCCGACCTTGGCGCGCCCCTCGTCGCCGACCTGTCGTCCACGCTGCTGTCCCGGCCGCTCGACGTCTCCCGGTTCGGGGTGATTTACGCCGGCGCCCAGAAGAACATCGGCCCCGTCGGGCTGACCATCGTCGTCATCCGCAAGGACCTCGCCGGCAGGGCGCGCCCGGCCACGCCGGACATGCTCGACTACCTCGCCCACGCCAAGGCCGGTTCCATGATGAACACGCCGCCGACGTACAACTGGTACCTGGCCGGACTGGTGTTCGCCTGGCTGCGTGACCTCGGCGGACTCGCCGTCATGGCCGAACGCAACCGGCGCAAGGCGGAAAAGCTCTATGCGGCTGTCGACGCGAGCAACTTCTACCGGTGCCCGGTGCGGGACGCCGACCGCTCCTGGATGAACGTGCCGTTCACGCTGGCCGACCCGGCGCTGGACCGGCGGTTCCTCGACGAGGCGGAAGCCGCCGGCCTCGCCAACCTCAAGGGTCACCGCAGCGTTGGGGGAATGCGGGCGAGCCTCTACAATGCCGTCCCGGAGGAAGCGGTGGACGCGCTCATCGACTTCATGGCGGCGTTCGAACGCGACGCCGGGTGACGGGCGCCGGTCCGTAGCGCGACTTCCCCACCGCGAGCAGAGAAGGCGGCATGAACGACAAGCTCGACGCAGTCAGACAGCGCATCGACGAGATCGACCGGGACCTCGCGCGGCTCCTGAACGAGCGTGCGGCCTGCGCCACGAAGGTGGCGGAGATCAAGGCTGAGGAGCCCGGCGACGAGACCCCGGTGTTCTACCGTCCGGAGCGCGAAGCGCAGATCCTAAAACGCGTTCAGGCGGAGAACACGGGACCGCTCTCGGACAGCGACATGGCGCGCCTCTTCCGGGAAGTCATCTCCTGCTGCCTGTCCCTCGAACAGCCGCTGACGGTCGCCTACCTGGGTCCGGCCGGCACGTACACCGAGGCGGCCGTCATCAAGCAGTTCGGGCACTTCGCGACGACGCGCGCCCAGGCGGCTATCGACGAGGTGTTCCGCGAGGTGGAGTCCGGCGCCGCCCACTGCGGCGTCGTGCCGGTGGAGAACAGCACCGAGGGCATGGTCAACCACACCCTCGACTGTTTCATGACGTCGCAGCTCCGCATCTGCGGCGAGGTCGAGCTGCCGATCCACCACGCCTTCCTCTCGACGGGCCCGAGCGACTCCATCACGGCGATCTACTCTCACGAGCAGTCCCTGGCGCAGTGCCGGCGCTGGCTCGACAGCCACTACCCGGGCGTGCCGCGCCCCCCGCACGCCAGCCACCCCGCGGCCGCGCGCGGCGGCGGCAGGCCCGGAGGCGCGG
>VXNE01000669.1 GCA_009840715.1 Gammaproteobacteria bacterium | reverse complement strand
ATGGCGCCGGCGACCGCCGGGGCTACGGCGCCGCCGAAGATCTCGCCGAGGCCGCCCACGATGCCCGTCGCCGTCGCGGCGACCCCGGGCGACACCGATTCGTTCAGCAGCGGGCCGATGTTGATCGCGACGGCGCCCGAAATCATGGCGCTGTCGATGGCGAGGAGCAGCGTGAGCGGCACGGCACCGACCTCCAGGTAGATGACCCCCGCGAGTGCGAGCGTCGCGACCGCCATGCAGACGGCCATCACCGGGGTGCGTCCGAGTCGGTCCGAGAGCGCGGGGATGACGATCATGCCGAGGACGCCTCCCATGCCCATCCCGGACAGGACCAAGCCCATCTCGTCGAGTGCCAGGCCTACGTGGTCGGTGAGGTAGTTCGGGCCGAGGGCCGCGAGCGTGTGCAGGCTCGACAGGAAGCAGAGCATGCCGAGCGTCGCGAACACGACGTTACGGTACCGCAGCGCCTCGGAGTAGGTAGGCGGCTTGAAGCCGGTCTCCCGGGCGACACCCGACCCCGGGCGGATCGTGCGCGCCATCAGCCAGGCCACGAGGAACCCCGGCAGCGCGACCACCGCGAACACCCACTCCCAGCCCGGGAGCACGCGCAGCAGGCCGATGGCGATCAGCGGACCGAGCCCGAGGCCCACGAGCGGCGCGGCCATTTGCTGCAGGCCCACGGTCAGCCCGGTACGGGTCGGTTTGGAGGCATCGATGGTGGCCACGATACTGGCGGGTACGAAGCCGCCCTCCGCGAAACCCATGAGCGCGCGGATGAGGAGCAGGCTGACGAGTCCCGTGGCGAGACCGGTCGTCGCCACCAACACCGAGAAGATGACGACCGTCGAGACCAGCACCCGCCGGTAGCCGACCCGGTCCGAGAGATTGCCGAGGAAAAGCGCCGCGAGTCCCCAGGTGAACGCGAGCGCGCCGGAGATGAGTCCGAGGTCCTGGTACCCGAGCCCGAGGTCCTCGGCGATCACGGGAAAGAGCGGCGCGATGATGAAACGATCGAGCCCCACCAGGCCAAAGCCGAGCGCCAGCAGCGGGACCGCCTTCAGCTCGTAGCCGCGGTCCCAGCCGGAGGGTGTGGTGCCTTGGGGCGCTTCGGACATGGCTCGCTGATCGTACCGCTACGCGGCGACGAGCCGCGCCGGCAACGCCTCGAAACCCTGCAGCACGTTGTTGACGAGCGCCACGGGCTCGCCGACCTCGATGCGCCGCACCTTGCGGGCCAGTGCGAGCGCCAGCCCTTCCATCTCCATCCGGGCCAGGTGCTTGCCAGCGCACAGGTGCACGCCGTGTCCCCATCCGACGTGGTCGCGCGGGTTGCGGTCGATGACGAACCGGTCGGCGTTCGGGTAGCGGCGGTCGTCCCAGTTGGCGCTGGCGTAGAGTACGGCGACCCGATTGCCCGCCGGCACCGTACCGGCGTCCGTGACGTAGTCGTGCTCTGCGAAGCGGGTGAACTCGCGGATGGGCGAAGACAACCGGACGGTCTCGTCCACGAGGCTGCCGGCGAGGGCGGGATCGTCGCGCAGGGCGTCGAAGGCGCCGTCCGTGACGCCGAGGCGCCACAGCATGTGCGCGGTGGCGAGAATGGTGGTGTCGAGGCTCGGCGCTACGTAGTCGACGACCATCATCCCGGCTTCCATCGGCGTGAGTGTCCCCGCCTCCATCTCCGCGAAAACGCCGCTCGCCCAACCCCCCGGCCGCATGCGTTCCGGGGTCAGTTCGCGGACGTAGGCGATCAGCCCGAGCGCGCGTGCGAGCGCCTCCCGGGTGCGGTCGTTCATGGGCCCGAGGGCGTTGAAGGTCGCCGCCGCCCAGTCGAGCATGTGCTCCCGGCCGGATTCCTCCAGACCGACCAGGTCGCTCACGATCGAGACGGGGAGATGTGCGGCGAAGTCCCGCACGCCGCAGAACGAGGGCTCCCCGACCAGCCGGTCCACCAGGGCGTGGGCCGCGGCGTCGATACGCTCGCCCACGTCCCCCAGCGACTGGGGGCGGAGGGGACGGGTCAGGATGGCGCGCCGCCGCGCGTGCGTCTCGCCGTCGCTCGTGAGGGTGGTGTCGGCGGGGGTGCCGTTGATGACGTCGTTGGCCGCGACTCCGTAACGGCTGACCAGCACGGAGTCCGCGCGTAGTGCGGCCCGGACCGAGTCGAAGCGCGTGACCGCATAGAGTCCGTTGCGCGGAAGATGGACGATGGCGCCGGCTTCCCGCAGGGCGCCGTACCAGCGTGGCGTGTCGTCAAGCGTGGCGTCGGCGAAGAGGTCGATGTCGACGTCGGGAACGCGCACGCGATGGCTCGGCTACCAGTTCACCTCGAACTCTATCCCGATCTGCCGCGGCATGCCGTAGAACACGACCGGCCCCGCCAGGTGCACGCCGCTGACCGGGTACGCGTCGTCGCCGAGGTTCCGGCCGTAGAGCGAAACACGGTAGCGGCCGTCCTGGCCCAGGAACGCCACGTGCGCGTTCACGGAGGTGACGCTGTTCGTGTAGAAGTGGTCGTACTGCACCCGCGTGACGGGGTTCCCGGCGCTGGTCGTCCCGTTCACGTTGTACTCGTCCGAATAGCGCAGATCGATGTGGAAGGCGATCTCGTTGTTGCCGAGGGGCACGCGGTAGTCCGCCCCCAAGTAGCCGCTCCATTCGGCGGCGCCTTTCAGGTCCAGGAACGAGAAGTCTCGCCCTGCGGTTAAGTACTCCTCCCAGCCAGCGTCCAGGTAGGCGAGATTCGCGCGGAAGGTGAGCGCCGGCGTCACGAGGAAGGTGGACTCGAGTTCGATGCCGCTAATCTCCACATCGCCGAGGTTGTCCGTAAGCACGTCGAACTGACCGGCCGCCCCAGGCCGTCGCTCGGCGGCCTGGACGTCGTCGTAGTTGCCGGTGAAGGCGGCCGCGTTGAGCCGGACCCGGCCTTCGGCGAAGTCGCCCTTCATGCCCACCTCGTAGGCGATCAGCGTTTCCGGCTCGTAGGGACCGACGTTCTGGGGAAGGGTGGCGCGGCTGTTGTAGCCCCCGCCCTTGTAGCCCGTCGCGGCGTGGGCGTAGAACATGACGTCCTCGTTGACGAAGTAGTTCATGCCCGCCTTCCAGGTGAACTCGTCCCAGTCGACATCGTCGCCTTCCCGGAAGCCGTTGGGCCGCGTGATCCCGACCTCCTTGCGGTCCATGTTGATGCGGCCGCCGAGGACGAGGGCCAACCGCTCGCTCAGGTTGATGTCCGTCTGTCCAAAGAAGGACGTGCTCTCGGACTCCTGTCCGACGGTCAGCAACGGGGGCGTGCTGTCCGGGTCGTCCAGGGGCTGTCGCTTATA
>VXNE01000350.1 GCA_009840715.1 Gammaproteobacteria bacterium | reverse complement strand
AAGGCGCGCGGGGCATCCTTACGGCGGCGCTGCCGGCGTTCGAGCGCGTGCTGCTCGAGGCGGCTCACGAGCAGACGGGAGGGCGGAAGCGCGACGCCGCGGGTCTGCTCGGCTGGGGCCGCAACACGCTGACGCGGAAGCTGGCGGAGCTGCCGTAGACCCGTCTGCTACACTCGCGCGCCACCCCTGACGTGCGTTGCATATGCCGCCGCCCGAGCCGCTTCGGGAAACCGTGGTGCGCGTGGAACCGCCCCGAGACCGCTTCACCCTGCTCGTGACGCCGGCCGGCGATTTCCTGGGTGTGGACGACGCCGGCGACCTGGTCGTCATCAGCCAGGCCGATGATCGCGCGCCGTGGGAGGAAGTGTCCGGTGGCTATCGGCACGTGGCGACTGGACAGGACGTCACGGCCGCGCGGGCGGCTGGCGGGGACGGTGTCCTCACGTTTCGAGGACGGCGTGAGCGGTTTCGAAGAGCCCGGGGCCCGGCTCGAATGCCCACGGAATACCTGCGCGAGTTCCGGGAGCAGGGCTGGGTGTGCCTGGCCGGCGTGCTGGATCCGGATACGGTCTACGGACTCCAGCGCGTGGCGGGTTGCGGCCGCTGGTCCGGCCGAAAGTACGACAGGAACGTCTCGGCGCTCGAGCAGCACGCGGCCGTCGCGCGCGCCAGCGCCGAGCCGGTTTCGCTCTGGCTCGCCCGGCAATACATGGGCACGGACGAGATCCGGTTCGCCCACCCGCCTTCCTTCGCGGTACTCGACCCGGACGACGGGGAGCGTGACGTGCAAGGCTGGCACTCGGACTTTCCGTACCTCTGGGGGATAGACCGTGGCGTGGGGGGAGGCCGGATCCCGGTACGGAAGACCGGCGATCTCGTCCTCGGAATCCAGCGGAACATCTGCGTGACCGACTTCACTCGCAGCAACGGCGCCACGCGCTTCAAGCTCGGCAGCCATCGGCGGAACGTCGGGCCTCCGGCCGAATGGGGGCTGGGAGTCGCTTATCGGCGTCCCGGTCATCGCAAGCAGCACGGTCTGCCGTACGGGGGACCCGAGGCGGAGGTGATCGAGGCCCCTGCCGGCAGCATCCTGCTGTTCGACGCGCGGACCTGGCACCGGGCGGGCCTCAATGAGACGGAAAGCCGGCGCGCGGCGATCCTGCAGGCGGTGACGCCGCCCTACATCATGCCGTTCGCGGACTCGGGGGCAGCGTTCAAGACGTTCGTGAAGAGTGCGCCGTGGCAGGAGATCACCGACCGAGAACGCCGGGAACTCCAGTCGCTCCTGGTGTACGAGATCGTCGGGCCGCGGGGGCGGCAGGCGATCACCGTGGACGACGAGCTGACGGAGCGCCGCTGGGCCGACGCCGGGGCGAGCGAGTCATGACCGTCCGCTTCGGCACGCTCGGGGCAGCCAACATCACGCCGCGGGCGCTCCTCGAACCCTGCCGGGACGAACCGCGCGCCGTCGTGCGCTGCGTCGCCGCCCGCGACAGCGAACGCGCGGAGGGATTCGCGCGCTGGCATCGGATTCCGGTCGTCCACGACACCTATCGCCGTGTTGTGGAAGACCCGGACATCGACGCTGTCTACAACCCGCTGCCCATCGCCTGGCACCGGGAGTGGACGCTGGCGGCCCTCGCCGCCGGCAAGCACGTCCTCTGCGAGAAATCGTTCGCCTGCAATGCTGGCGAGGCCGAGGGAATGGCCCGGGCCGCGGCGGACACCGGTCTGGTCCTCATGGACGCGTTCCACTATCGCTACCACCCGGTGTTCCGGCGCGCGAAGGAGATCGTGGACGACGGCCTGCTCGGCCCGGTCCGTTCCATCGAGGCGGCGTTTCACGTTCCCGTGACCGACCCCGGGAACATCCGGAGCCAGTACGCCACGGGCGGCGGCGTCACGATGGATATCGGCTGCTATCCGATTTCGTGGGCGCGGCACATCACGGGAGAGGAGCCGGTACGCGTCGAGGCGACGGCGGAAACGGGCCCGCCGAACGTGGACACCCGGCTCGAGGCCCGGCTGCACTTCCCGAGCGGCATCGTGGCCAACGTGTCCGGCGACATGCGCGCGGGGGTGGCGCGGCGGATGGACCTGACCGTCACGGGGGAGCGTGGCACGCTGCACGTCGAGAACCCGCTCGCGCCGCAGATCGGGCACTCGATACACCTCCACGTCGACGGCGAGACGCACGTCGAGACGCGGGACCGGCGGTCCAGTTACGCCTACCAGCTTGACGCCTTCCTCGATGCGGTCGAGGAGGGCGCGGCGCTCCTGACCGGGCCGGAGGACGCGGTCAACCAGATGCGCACGATCGACCGCTGCTATGAGGCGGCCGGACTGCCCATCCGCGGTCTCGACCTGTCCTGAGACGCTCCTGTGCAGGCCTACATAGCCCGCCGCCTGCTCGCGCTCGTGCCGACGCTCCTGTTCGCGAGCCTGATCGTGTTCGTCTCGATGCGGCTCATCCCCGGCGACGTGATCGACCTGATGCTCGCCCAGAACGACATTGCCACGGGGCAGGACCGGGCGAAGATCGAGGCGGCGCTCGGGTTCGACCAGCCGATGTACGTCCAGTACTTCCGCTGGATCTGGGGGGTGGCGCAAGGCGACCTCGGGACCTCGCTGTGGCAGAACGTGCCCGTGGCCGAGCAGTTGCTCGCGACGCTGCCGATCACCTTCGAGCTGGGGTTCCTCGCCCTGCTCGTCGCGCTGACCGTGGCGCTCCCGATCGGCATCTATTCGGCGATGCGCCAGGACACCGCCGGGGACTACGTGGCGCGTTCGTTCTCCCTCGTCATGCTCGCTGTGCCCGGCTTCTGGCTCGGCACGCTGGTGATGGTGTTCCCCTCCGTGTGGTGGCGGTGGGCACCGGGCCTCGAGTACGTGCCGTTCTTCGAAGATCCCTTGCAGAACCTCTCGCACATGATTGTTCCTGCAATTCTTTTGGGGCTCTCGATGTCCGCCGTGACCATGCGCATGACGCGCACGATGATGCTCGAGGTGCTCCGGCAGGACTACATCCGCACGGCGCGGGCCAAGGGCGTTGCCGAGTGGCTCGTCATCGTGCGCCACGCGCTACGCAACGGCCTCATCCCGGTCGTCACGCTCATCGGGCTGCAGGCGCCGCTGCTCATCGGCGGCGCGGTCATCTTCGAGCAGATCTTCGTGGTGCCCGGCATGGGGCTGCTGCTGCTCGAAGCGGTGTTCCAGCGCGACTACCCCGTCGTGTGCGGGGGGGTTCGGGGGGGCGGGGTTGGCGGGCTGTTGTTGAACCGGGGGGTGGGCGGGGGGGGACGCGGGGGAGGCCCGACGGGGCCGCCCCCGGG
>VXNE01000125.1:2771-3335 GCA_009840715.1 Gammaproteobacteria bacterium | reverse complement strand
GCCCTGGACGCCGCCGAAGTTGAAGTCCGGCTTGTAGTAGATGCCCCACATCTCGTCGGTGATCAGCCTGCCGTCCACGTCGGAGTAGAGGGGCTCGTTGGAATCGACGTGGATGACCGGCGGCATCGACCCGTCGTCGGCCATGCCGAAGGAGGGCTCGACCGCGATCGTCCCTTCCTGCAGGCACCAGAAACGCCACATGTCGACGTCGCGGTGGAGCGTGCCCTCCCGGTCCCTGACGTCGATCCTGTCCGGCAGGTCGAGCATGTCCCAGATGCGCGGCACCCATGGTCCGACCGCTACGACGACCTGGTCGACGCCGATGGAGCCCTGGTCGGTCTCCACCGAGGTCACCGCCCTGGAGTTGGCGCCGAAGCCGAAGCCCTTGACCTCGACGCCGGTGAGGATGCGCACACCCGTGCCCCTCGCCTTGTCCGCGAGGCCGTGCATGGAGGCCTTGTTGTGGGCGTAGCCGCCTTTCTTCTCGTGCAGGACGGAGGTGATGCCGGGCGCCTGCCAGTCGCCGAACAGCTTGCGCATGTACTTTGTGCAGTCGGCCTCGCC
>VXNE01000125.1:0-2761 GCA_009840715.1 Gammaproteobacteria bacterium | reverse complement strand
TGGCTGATCTGCATGTAGCCCACGGGGTGGTAGTGATAGGCCTCGGGATCGTCCTCCCAGGCCTCCACGCAGGCCGCCATCAGCTCGCGCATCGCCGGCTGGTAGTAGTTGTTGCGGACGACACCGCAGGCGATCCCCGACGCGCCGGCCGCGACGTCGGACTTGTCCAGGATCGCGATGTCCGCGCCGCTGCCGCTGCCCTGCGCCTTCAGCGCAAGCGCAAGGTGATAGGCGGTGCTGAGGCCGTGGATCCCGGCCCCGATGATCAGATACTTGACGTGGCCCGGAAGCGTCATGTGCTCATTCTCCCGACCTTGATCGGCCGATGTTCGGGGGCGGACTCAAGCGGGCAGCCCCCCATTTGTCAAGCCAATTGTGCCTCAATCGGAATGACCAATTGTAAACCAATATGAATGAATGGTTGAACGCAACGCGAAAATTGATTAAAGCAAAGGGGCCCGCATGCGGCCTGCGTCGTGGCGTAAGACGTTTTGGGAGGCGATTTGGGTCACGGGCCGGCGGGCGGCGCGCAACGAAAAATGGGCTGGCGCCATGCAGCTGGAAAGCACACGGTTGAGTAACGAGAACGGCGGAATTCCGAGACCGGCAGATTCGGCCGCCGACGCGATCGCCGCGCAGCTCGCGCGGCAAATCCTGGATGGCTCTCTCGCGATGGGCGACCGCCTGCCGCCGGAACGCAGCCTCGCCGAATCCTTCTCGGCCTCGCGCGGCACGGTGCGCGAGGCCTTGCGCTCGCTCAGCGCGCGTGGGCTGGTGGCGCGCAGGGTGGGCAGCGGCACCTTCGTCATCTACGAGCCGGACGCTGGCGAGACCGACGTCTCGGAGATCACCTCGCCGCTGGAGCGGGTCGAGGTCCGCGCCGCCATCGAGCCTCAGATGGCGCGCCTCGCCGTGCGCAACGCCACGGCCCGCGACATGGCCGCGCTGGAACGCGCGGTGGCCGAGATGGAGGGCGTGGACGACGCGGAGAGCTTCTCGCTCGCCGACGAGATGTTCCACCTCAGGCTCGCCGAGGCCACCCACAATCCGCTGATCGTCGAGATCTATCACCGGATCAATCATGTCCGCGCCCACCAGCAGTGGGATTCGATCAAGAACAAGATCCTGACGCCGGCGCAGATCGCCACCTACAACGGCGAGCACCGGGAGCTGCTCGCGGCCCTCTCCCGCCGCGATGCCGATCGCGCGGTGGAAGTGCTCTCCGCCCACATGGAACGCGCCCGCGCCGACCTGCTCGCCAGCGCCGCCTGAACTGCGCGGCCTGCGGCGGGTGCTCCACCGCAGGACATCTTCACCGCCGATTTCAGGGTGAGACGCCGCCCCGATTGTGTTTAGATTGACCGGACGATCGCGTTCGCTCTGACGCGGAGCGCGCGCGTCGCGTCACGACTGATCGTTGCCGCATGAAGCGGGGCTGGACGCGGGCCCCACCGCGCGGCACCACAGGGGAGAAGACCATGAACGAGGACAAGCTTCTCAAGCAGATGCTGAAACGCGACCCGGTGCGCGGCGCGGCCGCAACCCGGCGACAGGTGCTCCAGGGACTCGGTGCAGGCGCCCTGGCGCTCGGCGCGGGCGGCGCTTTCGCCGGCCGGGCCCGGGCCGCCGACGAGCTCACGATGCTGACCTGGGACGGCTACGTCGACCCCCGCGTGCTCGACGGCTTCACCGAGCAGTACGACACCGGGATCAAGTACGAGCTGCACACCTCGGACCCGGATTCGGTCAACAAGCTCCGCGCGGGCGAGACCGCGATCTGGGACATCATCAACCTGAACAACCCGTGGGCGCGCGAGATGATGTGGCCGGAAGGGCTGATCGTCGAGCTCGACCGTGCCCGCTTCGAGCCCTACTTCGAAGCGATGCTTCCGATGTTCCATCCGCCCTACAAGTGGGCGATGAGCCTCGACAACGAGCATCTGCTGGGGGTGTGCCAGCGGGTCGACACGTTCGACTTCGTCGTCAATACCGACGTCATCTCGGCCGAGATGGGGAAGGACGAAGGCTGGGATCTGTTCAACAATCCCGACATGGCCGGCCGCTACGGCATCCTCGCCTACGACAACTGGAACATCATGCACATCTGCATGGCCGCCGGCCTGCACCCGTTCAAGGAGAAGACCGACGACGAGGTCGCAACGTTCGAGGAAGCCGCCAGGCGCCTCATCAACGGGGCGAAGATGGTCTCGGACGACTTCGTCGCCGTGAACCTCGCCGTGATCAACGACGAGATCGACATGTACTTCGGCGGCGGCACCTACTCGATCTCGGCGGCGCGGCTCGACGGGCTCACCAACCTCTATCACGTGGTGCCGAAGAGCGGACCTGCCGACGGCAAGGGCGGGATCAACTGGATCGAGCTCAGCTCGGTGGTCAACAATCCCGACCTCCACCCGAAGGCCATGGACTGGATGGAATACATCCTCCAGCCCGACACCTCGTACGCGGTGGCGACTGCCGGTGGCTTCCTGCTTCCGGTGGGGCAGATGTCGCAGCCCGAGCTGCTCGCCAAGTTCACGGCGGAGGAGCTCGACTCCTTCCAGTGGGACGAGTTCGACTACCGCATCTCGCACTCCGTCGAGTACGACGTGGTGCCGGACTACAACCGGCTCTACGACATCTACACGGCGGCGCGGCGCGAGAAGTCGTAAGCCCGGCCGGCTGCGGCGGGGGCGTGGGGGGGCGTCCCCCCCCCCCCCCCAGGGTGAAAATTAAACAAATACAACGACCCCCCAACATA
>VXNE01000520.1 GCA_009840715.1 Gammaproteobacteria bacterium | reverse complement strand
GGTCGCCCAAGCGCAGCAGCGTGCGATCCGTTACCTCCAATCCGTCAAGGGCGCGACCGTCCTGAACACCGATGAGCAGGTAGCCGGGCTGGCTGTGGCCAGGAAAGTCGTTGGCGAATGCACAGATCGCCTCCCCGAACTTGTCCGTGTCGTTGGTCGACACCGTTCGTTCGACTCGGTCGGACTCGTGGTCCGCAATCAGGGCGAGCAACTCGTCGGTGGACAGCATCTCGTAATGTTAGAGCCTTCCACGTTGGCGACATAGACACACGGGGCGTTGGATTTCGGGACGATGGAACGGCGGCTCGAGGTTACGGGATGGGGGCATCGCGTACGACAAGCCCGTGAAGCCCGATAGGTCCTCGCGCTCGCCGCCCGCACGGCGCCAAGCCGCATCCCGACGACCGTCATGCCGAGCCTGCCGTCAGTCTTCCGCGCAGTCGAAGTTCGCGGCGTCGTCCGTATCGCCGGATCCCCGGTACTGCGCGTACTGGGGATAGGGACACAGCGGGCGCGTGAAGCGCTTCCGGTCCGCGATCGCTTCGCCGGCCTCGAGGATGGCCTCGCTCCAGCTCACGATCCTGCCCACGACGACCGCCTGGCTCTCCAGGAACCCGAAGTCCCCGGGGTGCTCCGCGACGAGCCGGTCCGGCGCCACGTCGTTCTCGACCCAGTCGACGATGGCCTGTATGTAGTCGGCGGCCCAGGCGCCGGGTCCGCCCCAGCAGTGGACCATGCCCGGCACCATGAAGGTACGGAGGTACCCATCCAGCGCGTCGGCGCCGTTCAGGTCCTGCGCCTTCGCGAGGAAGTCCTCGAGCGCGCTGGCTCGGCAGGGATGGTCATGCCAGCCGTTGTAAATGATCAGCTTGCCCCCGCTCTCCCGGAACGGCGTGAAGTCCGGCGCCGGGACAGCCGCCGACACCATGGTGTCCCGCAGCTCCGGCAGGTCTTTCACGGCGTCGAAGGTGTCGAGACTGAAGCCAGGCTTCCGGTGCATCACGGCCTCGAGCGTCCGCGCGCTCAGTTCGTTCGCGGTCGTGTCCAGGAACGGCACCGGACCGGTGACCCATAGCTGGAAGTCGCCGCCGAGTTCCGCGCCGGGATAGACGCCTGGCACCACCACGGCGCCCGACGCGTCGGTGATCCCGGTGTAGAGGTAGCGTGCCGTTTCGATCTGGCCCGCGGTGAGGCAGTCCGGCGAGGGATCGCCCGCGCACTCGAGGGCGTCGAGTTCGAGCAGCTCGACGGTGCACTTGCGCGGATCGCCGACCAGGCCGTCGGCCACGCCGTCGATCAGGTCGCAGGCGCGCCTGGTGTTGGCGTCCAGCAGGGCCACGGATGCCAGCGTCAGCGGGTTGCGCTTCTGGTGACGGGTTGCTTCCAGCGCCCAGGCGTGCAACCCCGACCCGTAATCGACCGCCGGAGCCCCGGCGATGATGCCGTCATAGTCGTCCGGGTAGCGCAACGCCTCCACCAGCGCCGCGCGCCCGCCGTTGGAACAACCCCACAGGTAGGCATACTCGGCGGGCCGCCCGTAGAACTCCGCGATGATGCGCTTCGCCAGCAGCGTGGTCAGGTGGTTCGCACGGAAGCCGAAATTCAGCTTCGCGTGATCGTCCCGGTAGAAGGACGGATCGTCCTGGGATTCGTGACCGGTGTCGGTCGTGGCCATCGCGAAGCCGTCGTCGAGCAGGCTGCTCGTGTCGTCGATCGCGCCGGCCAGTCCCCCCGGGGCGTGGTACATGAAACGGCCCGTCCAGCCTTCGGCCGGCATGCGGACCTCGAAGCGGATAGTCGCGTCTATCGTGCCCCGGACCCGGCAATGCGCCGGTGTGTCGTTCGAGACTGGAACCAGTACGCCCGGCTCCACCGCATGGTCGGCATCGGACAGGAGGTAGAGCGCTGCACATCGGTCCGCGGGTGAGTCGGCCGCCCCGGCGGCGAGACCCGGAAGGGCGAGGCACGAGGCCGCAAACAGGGCGAGATGACGGATGAGAAATCCTTCGGCGAGTCGGCCGCGGGGTGGGTAGAGAGATGATGCTATCACCGCCCCCTGGGGAGCGAAGTGCAGGGCCTGCTTCGGAGTGCGCGCCAGCCTCAGCGATGCCCCGCGCCCCAAACGGACCGCAAGCTAAATGGTCGGGCCCGACCAATTGAACGCGCTCGAAGAGGTTTCATCGACGGAACAGTCGCTGTCCAGGTTACGCACGTACACGACCAGGTTCCTGCAGTCGTATCGCGCGGAAGGGACAATGAGCCCATGGCATCCCAGGTAGCTGAGAGCGGACGAAATCTCCTGCGTGCGAGTGTAATCCCGCCGAGCGTAGTCGGCCCGTCGGATGCCCAGCTCCTCAAGCTGCCTAGAGTCCAGGGAAACTACACGCCGCAGGCGCGCAGTTAACGTCCAGCTTAGGGCGGGGCGGTCCGGCCGCTGCTCGAAGAGCGACCAGAACGCCTCGAACTCTGCCGCGGCGCCTTCGCTTGTCAATGATTTGTTGAGGACCTCGAACGTGTTGTCGGGGCTGTTCCAGCGGGCGCGCGCTACGCTGCTTCCCTCTGTGGGACTGCGATCGGGCCAGACCACGCGATACACCGTTCCCTCAAAGGGGTTTTGGCGGCAGTTCTCCAGTCGTTCCAGCAAGTCGGGATCGTGTTCCGGCATCCTGCCTACGCCAAACCGGCTGTCGCCGGCTTTGGTTCCTCTTTGTTACGAACTCCGAGTTGCAGACGCCTGGTCCGCTAGTCAGACCTGCGCGTCAGGTATGTGTGGGATTGACCATGACCTGGATGGCTTCGAGGACCTCCTGCGTGCGGCCCTCCTGAATGAGATCGACCGGACGGATGCCCTCGAAGTATCTGTGTCTGGAGTAGAGCCACGCCCGTACCGCCTTGGGGTCCGAATAGAACTCGGACAGGCGTTCAACGATGTACTCGAGATCGACCAGCACGGTCTCTCTGCTACGTCGCGGATGGGCTCGTCCGCAGTTCCACCTTGAGACCGTCTCGGGCGTAGTGCCCAACATGCTGGCGACGTCGACCGACCGCAGCGCTGCCCTTGTCTTCAGTGTCGCCAGTTTTCCCGCCACCGGGTTCGCTTCTTCCGTGTCGGGCATCCTTCAGCCTTCAGACCCGATCTCCGATCGCGTGACGTCCCGCGTTCCCGGGTACCGTTCGGCACCGGAGTATCGTCAACGGTGTCTTAGTTATTGACGTTACAATAGACATAGGGATTGACGTTTGTCAATGATTGCACCGCCCGACACCCGGACTGGACCGTCGCACCTCAGGATGTTTCCGAGCCTGGTGCTTGTTTCGGTGGATTCCAGCCTCAGGCTTCCGGCC
>VXNE01000482.1 GCA_009840715.1 Gammaproteobacteria bacterium | reverse complement strand
TCGTGGGCTCGGAGATGGTTATACGCTCCACGCCGAAGACGACGGCGTCATGGTCGTCCGGCAGGAAGGCGCGTTTGCCTCCGGTCCGGGTATCGACGAGCCAGTAGGACTTGCGCGGCGTGGGCGTGAAGCTCGAGACGAGCAGATACCGCCCGTCCGGGGAGAGCTGGCCGAGCTTGTTGAAGCCGATGTCCAGGTCCGCCGCGGCCAGCGTTATCGGTTTCGCCTGGCCGGCCAGTCCCGCACGCGCTGGATCGACGATCCGGGGCCGGAACGCATGCAGGCCGTCCGATGTGCGCGTCGGCTGGAAGAAGCCGCTGGAGTCCGCGAACCACTCCGGTCGCTCGAACATGAAGTCCCCGGAGTAGCCGAGTTCGAGCAATCGTCCGGAGTCGACTTCGAGGAAGCGCCAGTCTCCGTGGCGAACGGTACCGCCATCGATGGCAAACCCCAGGACCGTCCCGTCCGGCGACGGTTCAAACCCCGCGATGCGGGGCGCATCGTCGACGACGAGCAACTCGCGCAGCCGCTCCGGACCGAGTAGCACCCGGTCCTGTCCACTCATGGTGTCGGACACGAGGAGCCGGTCGGCGTCGCTTTCCCGGCGATGCACGAACCACCTGCCCCCGCGATTGCGCACCGGCGCCACCATGCGGCTCGACCGCCCGCCCGTGCTGTCCAGTCGGCGACGCACATGGTCGAACTCCGGCCCGTCGCGCAGCAACGACCCGGCGAACTCGTGCTGTGCACTCTGCCACGCGAGCGCTTCCGCCGTCTCTTCCTGCAGCCAGGCGTAGTCGTCGGTCCATTCGACGCCGCCGATCGACTTCCTGACCGGCTCCTTTCGGGCGGGCGGGTATCGAAATCCGGTTCGGCCCGCCTGCTTGGAAGCCGACTCGGAACCCAGGGACCAGGTCGAGCCGGCAACGCCGGCTCCGCCCAGGACGAGGCTACCGTTCCGCAGAAACCTCCGCCTGTTCATCACTTCCAGCGGAACTCATGGATTCACAGGTCGATCGAAACCCCGCGCATCGCCTCGACGAAGCTGATGCCCGTCCCCCAAATCTCCCGGTAGCCGGATGAGAATATGTGCGCGAATACCGAGCCATGGGTCTCTCGGTCGAAGCGTCGAATGGTGACGTCCATGGCGGGATCGGCGGCCTGCAGGCGTTGCAGGAGCGCGACGCCACGCTCGATGTAGTGCGTGAGATAGGGGTCGTCCTCTTCCGCTCCGCCGTATCCGCAGAACACCCGAAGCGGTCGGGCGGCCGCCGTGGCGGCGAACCGCTTCTACCGGTGCGGCAGATTGGCCTCCAGCACGTCCGTTCCGTATGACCCGACGATGAAGCGACTGATCGGGCTCTGCTTTCGCAGCAGCGTGTCCACCGCGAAGTCTCCACCCGAAGAGTGTCCCGCCACCCCGACCTCGTCGAGATCGACGCGGTACCGGGACGTGATGTCCGGCAGGATTTGCTCCGTCAGGAAGGCGTGGAACGCGTCCGTACCGCCGAAGCCGTCCTCGAACCGCATCCCGGCTGCCTCGAACAGCTTCTCGTATATCTCCCAGAAGGAAAACTCCGTGCCGGGCGCCGCTGCACGAACCTCGTCCGTGGGTACCTCGGCGGAGTAGTCGATGGTCCGCTGAATCCCGTGTGCACCCGGCGGTGCGGTGGATACACCTACCAGGATGGCCGGTTTTGCTTCCCCAATGGTCGACATCACGGACACCGTTTCGATGGCCGTCCCCATGAACATGGCGCCGTCGAGCACGAACAGCACCGGATACGGCTGATCGCTCTGCTCGTACCCCGGGGGGCGCCAGGTCCATACGTCGTAGTCGATCCCGTTGCTGTCCGCGGTCACGACCTCGTGGGTGAGGTCCTGCATGGACAGCGGAAGTCGAGCTTCGGTAGTCATGATGTTGCCTCCCAAACCTGTTTCGCCATTCGATTCACGCGCCGGCCGCGTCCTGCGGCATCAGGGCGGCGTCGAGTGCCTCGGCGCGCCGACGCGCCTGACGCCCGCTCAGTCGCTCCCAGTAGTCGACGAATGCCGGCCGCCTGTCGATGGTCTGCATCGTGTCCATGCCCCAGTGGACGTGGGAGCCGACATACACGTCCGCTGCCGAAAAGCGTTCTCCCGCCACGTGGCCGCCACCGGCCAGGGCCGTCTCCAGGACGTCGATGACCGTGTCGAGCTTGCCGTAGCCCGCCATCTGCTCCTGCTCCGCCGTGGCTTCGAAACCGAGCATGCGGTTGGTGGTGGCCGCTTCCAGCGGGCCGGCAGCGAAAAACAGCCACCGATAGTAACGGCCACGGTCGGCCGGCGGAGGCGCCAAGCCGGCCTCGGGAAAGGCGTCGGCCAGGTAGGTGCAGATGGCGGCGCACTCGGTCACCACCAGGTCGCCATGGCGGATCGCGGGCACCTTGCCCATCGGATTGACGGCAAGGTACGCGTCCGACTTCATCGGCTCGCCGTACTCGACCACCTCCACGTCGTACGGCGCGCCCACCTCCTCGAGCATCCAGCGCACGATCGCGCCCCTGGACATGGGGTTGGTGTAGAAAACGAGGTCTTCAGACATGGGCTGCTCCCAAGGATCGCTGTCGTGACTCGATCGCCCGACTACTCCGCGCCGACCCGGTACCCCTCGGGCGGCCGCATCCCGAGCAGGTGGGTGACGAAGTAGTCCCACTGCCGGCGCGAGAAGTACCCCGTCGCGTCCCCGGGAGCGTGTCCCGCGTTCGGCAGGATCAGCAGGTCGAAGTCCTTGTTGGCCGCGATGAGCGCGTCGACCACGGCGTACGTGTTGGCGGGATGCACATTGTCGTCGAGCGCACCGTGGATCAGGAACAGCTTGCCCTTCAGGTTGCCGGCGAGGTGCGCGTTGGAGCCGGCCTCGTAGTAGGCATCGTCGGTGTCCCCCTGGTAGCTCTCCCCCCAGATCGGCAGGTAAGTGCGTGGGTCGTGATTGCCGGCGCCGGACACCGCCACCTTGTAGAAGTCCGGGTAGCGCAGGATGGCGTGGGTCGAGGCGTAGCCGCCGCCGGACCAGCCGTAGACGCCGACGCGCTCCGCGTCGACGTATGGCCGCTCGGCCGCGAGTTGTTCGATGGCGGCGATGTGATCGTCCAGGCTGCCGGCGGAATCGAGCAGGTTCACTCCCGGCGGGAAGTGGAAGTCGCGGCTGCGCCCCGGCGTGCCCCGGCCATCGACCGCCATGACCACGAAACCGATTTCCGCCATCGCCTGGGCGCCGAACAGGCCGTACAGCGAACCGGCGAACTGATGCGGCTCGCGCCAGATCTGGGGGCCCGGGTAGATGGAGTCGATGATGGGATAGGACC
>VXNE01000483.1 GCA_009840715.1 Gammaproteobacteria bacterium | reverse complement strand
CCGCGTTGCGTTGGAGAAGACGATGAGCCAGACGAACAGGCCGAACTCGGTCGTCACCAGCGGGTGGAACAGGAAGTAGAACGACACCGCCAGCGGCAGGATGGACGCGTACATGAACGGGTGGCGGCGGCCGTAGCCGGAACGCCAGTGGTCGGACAGCGATCCGGCGAGGGGATCGGTGAAGGCGTCCACGACGAGGGCGATCCCGACCGCGGCGCCGGCCAGCGAGCCCGGCAAGCCGAGGACCTGGTTGTAATAGAAGATCAGGAACGTGCCGTAGGAGGCGCCGAAGAGTCCCTCCGCCGCCTGGCCGACGCCGAAGGCCAGCTTCATGTCGAAACGGAGCTTGCCGGGTATTGGCATGGCGGCCCGCCCCCGTGGACGTCAGGCGGATCCGTCGCCCGTGACGCCCTCGTGCATGCGCCGGCGGACCCAGGGCGCGACGGCCAGCATCGCGACTCCCACGGCGAGCGCCACGATCGTCAGGTACTCGAACGTGTCGGCGTAGATCGCGAGGGACGCGGCGCGGTCGAGGCCGTTGCTCGTGTCCACGCTCGCGCCGGCGGCGATAATCCCGGCCACGTAGCTGGAGAAGGCCGCCGACCGGAACCAGACCCCCATCATCATCCCGGCGATCCGGGCGACCGAGAGCTGCGTCACCATCGAGAGCCCCACCGGCGACAGGCACAGTTCGCCGGTGGTGTGGAGCACGTAGGCGAAGGCGAGCCAGCCGGCGGCCACCAGGTGATTCTCGCCTGCTACCGAGCACCCGTAGACCAGTGCGGCGAAACCGAGCCCGACCTGGACTATCGCGAGACCGAACTTCGCCGGCGTGCCGGGTTCGAAACCCCGGCGGGCGAGCATCGGCCACAGCCCGGCGAAGAGCGGCGCCAGGAAGATGATGAACAGCGGGTTCAGCGACTGGAACTGGGACGCCTGCGGGGTCATGCCCGCGATCTCCCGGTCCACGTTCCGGTCGGCGAACAGGCTCATCGAACTGCCGGCCTGCTCGAACAGGGCCCAGAAGACCACCGATACGGAGGTGAGGCCCAGCACCACCAGGGTCCGGTCGCGTTCGACCGGCGTGCAGCGCGCCAGGGAGAACCAGATGAGTCCGATCACGACCGCGCCCCCACCGAGGAGCAGCATGCCGCCGACCACCTCCTGGTGCTGCAGGATCTGCCACATCACGAGCACCGCGACGAGCGCGGCGCCCCAGATGAGCTGCTCGCGCGTGATTCGTCCGACGAGCGCCCGGCCCAGGTCCGCGCGGTCCGGGGGTTCCCCGGCGCCGAGCAGCAGGCGGCGGCCGCGTACGAAGGTGACGAGTCCCGCCAGCATGCCGATGCCCGCGAGCCCGAATCCGTAGCGCCAGCCGTAAGTCTGCCCGAGGTAGCCGCACACGATGCCCGCGACGAAGGCGCCCAGGTTGATCCCCATGTAGAACAGGGTGAAGCCGCCGTCGCGCCGGTTGTCGTCGGGGCCGTACAGTTCGCCGACCATGTTCGAAATGCTCGACTTCAGGAACCCCACGCCGATCACGATGAAGGCGAGCGACAGGTAGAGCACCTGCAGGGAGACCTCGTCCCGTATCACGACGCCGTCCACGGTCCGCGCCGGGTCGCCCTCGAACGCCATGCCGAGGTGGCCGAAGCACAGCAGGACGGCCCCGACGATCACCGCCTTGCGGAAGCCCAGGTAGCGGTCCGCGACCATGCCGCCGATCACTGGCATCAGGTACACCATCGCGCCGTAGGTGGCGTAGATGCCCGCCGACATGGCGTCGTCGAAGAGGAAGTGCTGCGTCAGGTAGAAGATGAGCAGCGCGCGCATGCCGTAGAAGCTGAAGCGCTCCCACATCTCGGCGAAGAAGAGGACGGCGAGCCCGCGGGGATGGCCGAGCAGGTCCCGGGGCTCGGCGGTGGCGGCGACGTTCAAGATAACTGCTCCGTCATGGCGGCCGCGATGTTACCAATGGCCGGCCGCCCCTCAGGCTGGCGCAGCGGCCCCTTCCAGCATGGACCGGCGCCAGCTCCGGTATCCCCACACCGCCATGCCGAGATAGACGAAGTACAGCAGGGCGTACAGCGGGAGCCCCTGGGCGAAGTAGACGCCGACGGAGATCACGTCGACGACGAACCAGACGATCCAGTTCTCGAGGTGCTTGCGGGCGCTGAGCAGGAACGCGGCGAGGCTCATGACCAGGATGCCGCTGTCCCAGAACGGGAGGGCCGCATCGGTGCCGCCCGCGAGCCACGCGCCGAACGCGGCGGTGCCGGCAGCGCAGGCGACGGCGAGGGTGACGAGCATGCGGACGCTCGCCCGGGTGACGCGTACGTCGCCGTCCTTCGCTCCGCCGACGCGCCAGTAGTACCAGCCGTACAGGTTCATGGTCAGGAAGCCGACGAGGTGCAGGGCCAGGTTGGCGTAGAGGCGGGCCTCGACCAGCACGGTGATCGACACGAACACGTAGGCGACGCCCACGGGCCACGTCCGCCAGTCTTCGCGGACGAGCAGCCACACGGCAAGCAGGCCCAGCACCGTGCCGATCCACTCGTCGGCGACGAGCCAGACCTGCCAGATTTCCGAGAGGACACCCACTGCGTGTTCGGCTCAGCGGCTCAGGTGCTCGACGAGGAGCCGGAGTTCCCCCTCGTGCCGGACAAGGACGCTGGTGCCGCGGCCGACGACGTGGAACGGCCCGTTGTCCCCGACACCGGACCAGTGGAACTTGAAGGTGGCGGTCGCGGAGTGCTCGTCGGTGTGCAGCACGTCGATGTCGTCCAGGTAGTAGCGCTCGTCCTCGACGTCGAGCGCCCAGGTGCTCTCGAACGCGCCGCGGGCGGCCTCGAGGCCCCTGTAGTCGCCGTCGTTAAAGCGGAACAACGCGTCGGGGTGGAGCATCGGCGCGACGGCGGCGAAATCCCGGGCGCCCTGCGCGGCCTCGAAACGGTCGAGGAAGTCCAGGACCTGCCGCTCGGTGATCTCCTGCGCCATCCCCGCCATGCCACCCGCGATGCACACGGCCGCGCATGTTACGGCGGGGACGTTCACGTCGCGAGCGTCTCGCTGGACGGGAGCTGAAACCTCCCGTGCAGCATCGGTTGCACCTTGCCCCCGACATGGATGCTCCCGCCGATATCGAGATACAGGCGCGACGGCCGGCCCATGTGCACACCCTGGTCCACGACGACCCTGCCGGCCGTCCCGGCGGCCCGCAGCAGGGACGCGAACGCGGCGTTGGCGGAGCCAGTGGCCGGATCCTCCCGCCAGCCGCCCGCGTCGAAGAACATGCGGACAGAAAAATCGGCGGAGTCCGGCGGCCCGGGGGCGGATTGTGGGGTGGTGGACAACTTCGTGGAGTGCAG
>VXNE01000354.1 GCA_009840715.1 Gammaproteobacteria bacterium | reverse complement strand
CCGCGGCGGCGCGCGCAACCCCGCCCCCCACACCGGTGTCCTCCCCTCGGGCGGAACAGACGGCCGATCGCCCCCCCGCGCCACCGGCAACAACCCGCCAGTCGTCAGCGGCCCCTCGCCCCGACCGTGAGTCGTCGTACCGGCCGAGCGAACCCGTACCGCTGACGGAAGTTCCGCCGCACTACTACGTGGTGCAGCTCGTGGCCCTCGGGAGCAAGGAGTCGCTCGAATACTACGCGGCGCGCAAGGCGCTGCGGGGCATGTCGGCCGCCCGCGTCGAGCGGGGCGGGCAACTGTTCTACGTGCTGCTGCTGGGGGTCTTCCCGACCCGGGCCGCCGCGGACGAGGCCGCGGCCAACCTGCCGGCGGCGCTCTCCGAGTTCGACCCGTGGGTACGGCGGGTGGAATCGCTGCAGGAAGCCATCCGGCGTGGCGACGCATTGGCGGGGACGAGCGAGATCTGACCCGCCGGGAAGGGACGCCACGAGGCGTTACAAGTCCACCCCGTCGTCGATCGGGATGAACAGGCACTGCCGGGGCGCGCCGTCGACGGCCCTGCTGGTGTGCCCTTCCCCTTCCGTGTCCTCCGCCAGCAGGATCTCGCCCGGGCCGAGCCGGCGCACGGTCCCGTCGCCCACGCCGATGTCCACGGACCCGGCCAGGTTCACGACGAACTGCCGCCGCGGCGCGTTGTGGAAGTCGAGGTCGTAGTCGCCGCCGACCTCCCGGAACACGACACCGGGACCGCGGATCAGCTCGGACAGCCTGCCAATGGCCCCGTCCCCCGACAACGGGATCTCGACGTCCTCGAAGTGCGAGCGGCCGTCGTCGCCGGTGTAGACCCTCACGACGCGCATCGTGGCGCGTCCTTCTTCGGCAGGCCCGCGCCCACGGTCACAGGGCTTCCAGGATCGCTTCGGCCTTGCTCACCTCGAACTTGTTCGGGCCTTCCACGGAGAGCTTCGTCACCGTGCCGTCCTCGACCACCATCGCGTAGCGCTCCGATCGCACGCCGAGGCCGAAGCCCGTCGCGTCGAGCTCAAGACCGAGCGCCTTCGCGAAGGCCCCGTTGCCGTCGGCGGCCATCACCATGTCGCCAACCTGCCGGTCCTGCCCCCAGGCATCCATGACGAAGGCGTCGTTGACCGCCGTGCAGACGATGCTGTCCACGCCCTTCTCCCGGAGCGCGTCGGCGTGCGTGACGTAGCCCGGCAGGTGCTGCTCCGAACACAGCGGCGTGAATGCGCCGGGCACGGCGAACAGCACGACTTTCTTGCCCCCGAACAGGTCCTGCGTGCTGCGCGGGGACGGCCGGCCGTCCTGCATGACGAAAAAAGTGGCGTCGGGGAGCTGGTCGCCTTCCTGGATGGCCATCGTGAGTCCTCTTCGTGGCGTGATTGAAAGCCCGGCAGTGTAACGGCGTGGCGCGCCGCCGTTCAATCGCGGGCAGCGTCAACGCCAGGCGAAGTACGGCTGCTCGAAGTGGGCGACCCGCGTCTCGTTGCCCAGGATGCACACCTCCCGGAACTGGTAGATCATCGCAGCAGTGGGCGCGGCGATCGACGTGTCGCCGACGGGCATGCGCAGCACCGGGTGCGTGCTCTCGGGGATCGGGTCCAGCAACGGCGCGTCGTCGCGCAGGAACTCGGAGACGGGGATGCGGTGGATGGACGCTACCTCCAGGGGATTGAAGGTGAGTTCGCGATCGGCGCCCGCCCAGACGACGACCGGCGTGATGACGAAACCGGAGCGCGTGCGGAAGTCGTCGAGCAAGCCGAGCACGTCCCGCCGTTCGAGCAGCAGATCCACCTCCTCGTGCAGTTCCCGGAGCGCCGTGGTCTCGACGTCCTCCCCTGGGTCGCGCACACCGCCAGGCAGCGCCCACTGCCCCGGGTGGTTCCTGAGCGCGGGCGACCGCCGCGTCAGGACGAGGGCCGCGTCGTTGTTCCAGGCGTCGTACTGCGGCAGCCCCGGCACGCCCGGACCGAACGAACTGTCCACCACCGTGATGGCCACCGCCGCGCCGCGCGCGCTCCCGCCGGTCGATGCAGGGCCCGGCTCGGCGCGCACGGACTCGAACCCGCGGAGGTTCGCCTCGATGCGGCTCCGCAGGACCTGATCGCAACGCATCGAGTCAGGGTACCGGGTGGATAGCACACTGTCGAACCGGCCACCCCGCGACGCGGAGCGCCGGGCGGTACTGTGCGCGCTCGCCGCCGTCGCGCTGTGGTCGACGGTCGCCACGGGTTTCAAGCTCGGGCTCGGCGTAATGCGCCCGCTGCAGTTGCTGGCCCTCGGCAGCATGGTGTCGCTCGTGTTCTTCGCCGCCGCATATCTCGTGGTGCGGCCCCCTCCCGCACCCCGGGCCGCCCTCGGACGCGCCGCCGCCCTCGGACTGCTCAACCCCTTCGCGTACTACGTGGTCCTGTTCGAAGCGTACGACCGTCTTCCCGCCCAGGTCGCGCAGCCGCTCAACTACACCTGGGCCATCACGCTCGCCATCCTGGCCGTGCCCATACTGGGACAGCGCCTCGACCGGCGCACTTTGGCCGGCATCCTGGTGAGCTACCTGGGGGTCGTCGTCCTGGTCACCCGGGGCGAGTTCACGACCTTCGACAGTTTCGATGCGGTCGGCATCGCCTTGGCCCTCGGCAGCACCGTGCTGTGGGCCTCCTACTGGCTCGCCACCGTTCGCCTCGGCCTGCATCCGGTCCAGTTGTTGCTGGCTGTCTTCACGACCGGTACCTCGTGCGTAGTCGTGGCCTGCGTCCTCACCGGGGGGCTGCCGCCGCTCACCCCGGAGAACCTGGGGTACGGGCTCTGGGTCGGGCTCGTGGAGATGGGCGTGACGTTCGTCCTCTGGCAACGCGCCCTGGCGCTGACCGCGCACGCCGGGCGCATCTCGCAGCTCATCTTCCTGTCGCCGTTCCTGTCTCTGGTGATGATCGCCAACGTACTCGGCGAGAGCATCCATCCGAGCGCGGTTGCGGGGCTCGTGCTGATCGTCGGAGGGCTGCTGCTGCGGCGGCAGCCTTGACAGCAACTGCACCATCATGTTCTCAACAAAATCAACGACAAACCATCCTATAACTGGTAGTATATACAGTTCTCAACGTACTCATCCAAGCGCAAGGAAGCGATGTACCAATCCCCCGAAGAAGCCACCCCGAACGCCGGGCTCGTCACCAACGACGAGGCCGGGCACGGGCCACTCCCGTGGCAAGTGCGAGAGCTCCTCCGCGACGACCTCGACTTCATCCCCGACGACCCCGCCGAACTGCGCCGCGCCGTCACGCACATGGCCGCCCACATCAACCACGCGGACTGGCGCTTCATCAAGCTCATCGCCGCCATGGACCGCACCCGCGGCTGGGCGG
>VXNE01000268.1 GCA_009840715.1 Gammaproteobacteria bacterium | reverse complement strand
GCTGTATACCCTGTTGACGCCGGTACTACCGTACTCCACGCGAAACAGAACATCAGGGTTCTTGTCCTGCACCAGCAGGGCGACTCCTTCCGACACGTGGGCGAGGCCCAACGGCAGGGTCAGACCGGGAACCTTGCCCAGACGGGTGCTAGAGAATCCGGACTGGTTGAAATCCAGGCGATACAGCCCGTCGTAGGAGGCGTCGGCGACCAGCACCGCGTTCGGACCGATCGCGGCCATTCCGAAAGGCTGCGACGAGACACGGCCCATTCTGGTCGTGGCCGTCACCGATGTGTCGTTGTACTCGACGCGGTAGAGGCGGTTGGAACTGTTGTCGGCGATCAGTGCGACGCCAGCGCTCAGATGCGCGATGGCCTCTGGGGCGATGTCCCGGCCCGCGACGGTGCTGACACTTCCCAAGTCCGTCACCGAGGTCACGGCATCGTCCGTATGCTCCAGCCGATATAGGCGATCGTCCTGCCAGTCCACGGTCAGCGCCACGCCGTCGGAAACGCGCGCGATGCCGCTGGCGGCCTTTACCGGGGCGATGCTCCCGAGATCTACCGCCTTCGTCACGAGATTGCGCGCGAACTCCACCCGGTAGAGGCGGTCAACGCGAAGGTCGACCGTCAATGCCTGACCCCGTGGGGACAGCACCGACTTCGGCACCAGCGGTGTCAACAGGTCGTATCCCGGCGATGACGTCGTGGCTCGATGCCCTATCGCCACCACGACATCGGTCGCCAGAGGGACGAAAGCCTCCGCATCGCCCTCGTTGTTACGCGCCCGCCAACCCGTTGACTCGGCCCAGTCCGCCAGGAAGAAACCCGCCTCCAGTACCACCCGTTGCTCTCGCTCGTCCCGGTACGTCAGGGAGAACCGGTCGATCGCGCTCTCTTTGCCACTGACCACATAGAACCTGCCGACGCTGTCGTCGCCCCTGCTTGGCGCGAGCGGTTCGAAGGGCGTCAACAGCGAGGTCTCGAGGTCGCCTCGCACGCGCCGCTCGGTACCGTCGGGAAGTCGATAGACCCCCTCGCTGAGGCGCATCTCCCCCACCGGGTGCTGGTTCGTGCGCCACGCTATGTTGGGCTGGAAGACGATGTCCGTGACGCCTTCGCCGTAGCGGATCCCGGCGGGCACCGGGCGGTCGGGAACCAGACTCTTCAGCGTGTCGATGCCGCTCGAAGACGGCGCGCGGTATCCGACGGCGATCACCACATCCGACGTCAGCGGGGTGAACGACTCTGCGGCGCCGGCGTCGTTGCGTGCCTGCCACCTGGCCACGCTGTCCCACGTGGCGACGAAGAACCCGGCGCCCAGGACGGCCCGATTGGGCGCGTTTGTCCGAAAGGAAAGCGAAAAGCGGCTAACCGCGCTCGCGACGCCGCTCACCACGAAGAACCTGCCCGAAAGTGCCGTCTCATCGGTTGCGGCGCCGGACTCGTATGCCGTCAGCAACGCGGTGAGTGCGTCGCCCCCGAGTGTCCGTACGTCCGTGTCTGACGCCCGATACGCGCCTCGCACTACGTGTATCTCGCCGTGTGCGAACGGGACTCGTGGCTCGTCGTATGCGTTGGGCGTCCAGACGATGTCGGAGAACCCGCCGCCATAACGAATGCCCGAGGGTCGCGCGCCAGCTCCTACGGTTACCGACACCGCGTCGGTCCAATCCCCGCACTGCCTGTTGCAGGCACGCACGCTGTATGCGTGGACGCCCTCAGCGGCGACCAGCGAGGCGCCGTTGTCCCATCCGCCCGAGTAGACGACTGTCCCGCCCTTGCCGATCTCGTATCGGAGCGCACCGGAGGAGCGGTCCCACACGACGTCCACGGTGCCCGTAAGCTCGTCATAGGTGGCTTGAACGTTACCTGGCGGGTGCGGCGGCAGGTCGTCTGCGGCGCTCTGTTGACCGAAGACAAACGCGACGCTCAACATCAAGGGCAGGGCACGGGCCGGCAGAGTGCGCAAGTCAACCGGGTGCCGACCGTCGGATAGCAGCATGTCGGGCTCTCTGTTCCGAAGAAAAGAAGCCGACTGCGTATCGACTGAAAGAGCGAAGCGTCGGGCTATGGAGACCGACGACGCTGCTATCGACCAGCTTCGGAGCTACCGTTCCCCAACCGGACCCGCAGGTCGCGATGCGGGGATGGCTCTCAAGGGCAGTCTATTGTGTCTCCTCATCTGTTCCAACAGAGCGAGCTACACGTACCTGCGCGACCCAGCCGGCTCGCGCGACGGGAGCTGAACCGGTCAACGGCACGCGGGTCTTCCGAATGTGTCGCTATCCTCGGAGCAGACTGGCCGCGGCTTCTAAAGGACCGCTGCGGAACGCCTCGCGCCCGCTCCCGGTCCGGCAGCGAGGGTTCCCGCCGGGAGCCCGCGCGCATGGCGTGACGCTGGCCTTCAGGCCGGTAGTCCATCAGGCGCCGCCGGCGGACCACGCCGTCGATGCGGGAGCCGGGGAGGGGGCGCGCGCCCGGCAAGCCGGGCCGGGCCCTATCGCCTGCGGCGACCGAGCCTCGCACGGCGAGTCTCGGCCCAATACGGGTAACGGTCCCTCGCGCTTCCGCCCTCCGGGCGGTCACACATCAGCAGCCGTTGTCCGAACCGGCACTTGGTTCGCCAGCTCGCGTCGGCGCTGTCGGGTGTGCAGGCCGCCCCGAGAGCTCGGGTAGCACTAACCCACGTACTGGGCCGTTACGGTCGGCCGGGCCCAACTCGCTCGAGATCACCGGCCGCACGCTGATGGCGGAGTGGGCCGCCTACGTCGCCTGAACGGAGGCCGCCGCGACCGCGACGCGGCTGTGCCCGACTTCGATCAACACTCGGCAATGGTCGCTCACGCCCCAACCCTCGACCTCGTTCAGAGCGCGAGCGCGACTACCTTGACGTTCATCCTCGCTCCCCAGCCTATCGCATGACGGACTGTAGCGGCTCCCGCGACCCTCCCGGTGCTGACCACGGCGCACCGGGCGCCCGACCGGCGAAGGGCCGACGGCGCGGAACCCTACCCCCCGTCCAGGTCCCGGCCTGGCCGCGCTTCCTCGGCGCGACCGCCGCGGTGCTATCCTGCGCTCCCGACCGTCCGGGCAGTTCCTTCTACCCATCCTTTGCCCATCGGTCAGCCGGGGGGCGGATTCAGCTTAGGCGACGTGCCGACAGGCTTTCCGCCCTCAGCCCGCCTCCCGGCCATCCTCTCAACGTGGCCTGCACCGCACCGCGTGCCGGTACCAGCAAGTGCCGCTCCTCGGATTTGTAGATCAACGATCCGGCAGACGTTCCGTCCCCCGCTTGACCGCCTCGACGAAACCATCCACGTCCCTGGGCGAGACGTTGACCGCCTTGTTCGCGCCGTACTCGATGCCGAGGAAGTCCGAGC
>VXNE01000113.1 GCA_009840715.1 Gammaproteobacteria bacterium | reverse complement strand
GCGTCAACGAAGGCAACCCGTTCCTAGAGCCGTACGTCGCCGAGCAACTGGACATCGGCCTCGAGTGGTACCCGACGGACGACGCGATCATCGCGCTGCACGCGTTCGGCAAGGAGGTCGACTCGTTCATCATCACGGTGACGGAACTGATCGAGTTCATCGACCCCAACACGAACGCCCCGATTCCGGACCCGGAGAGCGGCGGTAACGTCCGGCTCCAGTACCAGGGCCCGCGCAACGAGGAAGGCGCGTTCATCGGCGGCATCGAAGTCGCCGCGCAGTACGCCTTCACGCAGTTGCCCTCGCCTTTCGACGGCCTCGGCGTGCAGTTCAACCACACGTGGGTCGACACCGACGCCGAGTTCGTGAACCCGAACAGCGGCGCCGCGTTCGACGTGCCGGGCCTGTCCGAGCACACGACCAACGCCGTGATCTTCTACGAGAAATACAAGTTCAGCGGCCGCATCGCCTGGAACCGCCGGGACGGTTTCCTGCTCCGGGTATCGAGCACGCGCTCCAACCCCGAGTTCACGAGCCCGTACTGGCAGCTCGACGCCGGGTTCGGCTACCAGGTGACGGACAACATCTCGCTGGTCTTCGAGGGCATCAACCTCACCAACGAGAACGTCGACCGCTACAACATCGTCGGCCCCGTGTCGCAGTTGAAGCAGCTCTACTTCATCTCGAACAGCGGGCGGCGCATGCAGGCCGGTATCCGGGTCCGCCTGTAATCCCCCTCCAGAGGAGGGTTCCACCGCCCGGTGGAACCCTCCCTTGTTCCTTCCGAACCCCGCCTCCCCGGGCGCGCTGCTGGGTGTCTTCCTTGTTAGTATAGTGCCGTATCCGAAGTGCAACCTTGGGGGAGAGGGATCATGCACATCAGCCGGCACTCTACGTGGCATCGCGCGGCCGTATTCGCCGCTGCCTTCGCCCTGGCCCTGCCAGGCACTCAGATCGCCCTGGCAGAGGGCGAGGACGACGAGGAACTGATCGAGGAGGTCGTCGTCACCGGCATCCGCGGCAGCCTGCGGCAGTCCCTCGACATGAAGCGCGACGCCGACAACGTCATGGACGCGCTCGTCGCCGAGGACATCGGCAAGTTCCCGGACCAGAACCTCGCCGAGTCGCTGCAGCGCGTCTCCGGCGTCGCCATCGACCGCATGCGCGGCGAGGGCGCGCAGGTCTCGATCCGCGGTCTCGGCCCGCAGTTCACGCGCGTGCAGGTCAACGGCCGCGGCGCGCTGTCCGGCGGCACGCAAGCATTCGCCGGCAACATCGGCGACCACAGCCAGCAGCGGACCTTCCGCTTCGAGTCCATGCAGGCCGAGCTGGTGCAGGCCGTCGAAGTGTACAAGTCGGCGCAGGCCAACCTCATGGAGGGCGGCATGGGCGGCACGCTCAACATCCGCACCCGGCGGCCGTTCGACAACGGCGGACGGCGGATCATCGCCGGCAACGCGTTCATGACCGACGACGACCTGGCCGACGAGAACGGCTACCGCTTCGCGGGGGTCTACAGCGACTCGTTCGCCGACAACACGCTCGGCTTCCTGGTCAGCGTGGCGGGCGACGACCGGACCACGCGGGAGGACTGGTTCAACATCGTCGACTACCGGCCGCAGATCTTCAACCGGGCCACCAACCTGGCGACCGGCGAGCCACTCAAGGGGTGCAGCCTTCCCGGTATCGCGAACCCCGACCGCGGTTGCGGTTACGTGCCCGGTAACATCCGCCAGGGCGTCGTCCTCGAGGACGTCGAGCGCATCAATGCCAGCGCCGCGCTGCAGTGGCGCCCGAACGAGCAGTGGGACGTCACGGTCGACCTCCTGCACTCGCAGATGGACCGCGACATGGACGACTTCCAGGTGCCGTGGCGCTCCCAGGCGGGGCTCGGCAACGGCGCGAGCGAGGTGCTGCTCAACGAGAACCAGATCGTGACGTACATGCGCACCGAGACCGCGCGCCCGCGTCCGTTCCAGCGCCCCCGTGTCGAAGACATCGAGAGCCAGCAGTTCGCCGTGAACGCGGCGTTCACCCCGACGGAGAAATGGACGCTCAGCTTCGACATCTCGCACACCACCGGGAACCGGGATCGCTTCCACCGCGACAACTACTACGACATCCCGGCCGTGCCCCTCATCTACGACATCCGCGACAGCTATGTCCCGAAAATCACCATCGAAGAGAATCTGCTCGACCCGACCGTCTACCAGTTCATCGTCTACGGGGAGGGCCATAACGTTGCCGAGGACACGGAAACCCAGTATCGCTTCGACGCCACGTACCACTTCGAGGACGGCACCGCCTTCCACGCGGGCGTGAGCTTCCGCGACCGGGAGCGCTTCTGGCAGCGGAGGAGCTTCAGTTTCGGTCCCCGCTGGGGTGACTTCGCGGGCGAAAGGCTGACCGACGTCAACCACTACCCCCTGCGGGTCGACGATGCCTTCTCCGGTATCAGCGGCACCGGCACGTGGCCCAAGTCCTGGCTCCTGCCCGATCACAATGACGTCCGGGCCACGTATCTCGTCGGGCGCCGCGACGAGATCCCGGCCGCCCGATTCACCGCGGCGGCCACCGCGCACGAGGAGGACTTCACGATCACGGAAGACACCCTGGCCCTGTACTTCATGGTCGAGATGTCCGGCACCATCGGCGACTTCCCGTGGTCCGGCAACGTCGGCGCGCGCTGGATCCAGGTGGACCGCGCGTCCACCGGCAACGTGCAACCCGTCGAGGAGATGGTCTTCCTGGAAGCCGCGGGCATCTGGGAGATGGACCTCGGACCCGCCGAGTTCCAGACGCACGGCAACAGGTTCGCCGAGGTACTGCCGGCGCTGAACCTGAAGTTCGAACTGCGCGAGGACCTGATCGCCCGTTTCGCCTGGGGCAAGGTCATGACCCAGCCGGCATTCGCGGACCTGAACCCCGGCGGCACCAAGCACTCCGGTACGCGCCGCGTCCAGGAAGGCGACCCGAACCTCGAGCCCTACGTGGCCGAGCAGTTGGACATCGGTCTCGAGTGGTACCCGACGGACGACGCCATCGTCGCGCTGCAGGCGTTCGGCAAGCAGGTGGAGTCGTTCATCGTCCAGATCACCGAACAGCGGACCTGGTTCGAACCCGACGGCAGCACCCTGTACGACCCGGAGTCCGGCGGCGACCTTTTCCTGCTGTACCAGGGTCCGAGCAACGGGGACGGCGCCTTCATCGGCGGCATCGAGTTCGCGGCGCAGTACGCCTTCACGCAACTGCCCTCGCCGTTCGACGGTTTCGGCGTGATCTTCAACCACACCTGGGTCGACACCGACGCCAAGTTCATCAACCCGAGCAGCGGCGTCGCCTTCGACGTGCCGGGCCTGTCGCGCAACACCACCAACGCGGTGATCTTCTACGAGA
>VXNE01000463.1 GCA_009840715.1 Gammaproteobacteria bacterium | reverse complement strand
GGCCCTGGCCGGGCGGGGCTGGGACGCGGACGGGGAACTCTCGCTCGCGATCTCCGAGGACGCCCTGGCGCCGTGGAACGCCGGCACGTGGCGGGTCACCGTTTCGGGCGGCTCCGCGGAAGTAGCGCCCGGCGGCGGCAACCCGGACCTCTCGCTCTCGATCAAGGCCCTGGCACTTCTCTACACGGGTCGCCGCTCGGCCCGGGAGCTCGCCGCGTGGGGCATGGTCGACGGCGTAACGTCCGCCCTGCGCCGCGCCGACGCCCTGTTCGCGACGCCGCACGCGCCGCACTGCCCCGACCATTTCTAGCGCACGGCCGTGTCCCTCGGCGCGATCCTGATTACCACCGTCGCGCTGTTCGTGGGCCTTGGCGCCATGTATCTCTCCTGGCGCTTCGTCTCCAGCCTGCCCGCGGACCGGCCGGGGGAACCGCTCGAAGACCAGGTGACGGAGCGGGCGGAACAGGAAGCCCCCGCGGAGGTCGCGGAGGAGGAGGCTGACGAGCCGGCGCCGCGGCGCCGTACCACGGCATCGGAGTGGGTCGCCGGAGCCGCCATCGCGCTCGGCCTGGTCGGGCTCGCCCTCTTCATGATCCGCCAACTCGGCTCCGGCTGACCGCTCACGCGACACTGCAAGGAACGCACCACCATGACCCTCATCGATACCCCGCTCGGCAGGATGCGCGGCGCCGAGCACCAGGGCGGCCTCGCCTTCCGCGGCATCCGTTACGCGCAGGCGCCCACCGGCGCCGCCCGCTTCCGGCCACCCGCGCCCGTCGCGCCTTGGCGGGATGTCTACGACGCCACCGAGTTCGGTCCCTCCGCGCCACAGCCCGTCATGTTCGACGAGAACGCCCCGCTACAGCTCCCGATCGAGCCGACGGACGAGGACTGCCTGTTTCTCAACGTCTACACCCCCGCCGCCGACGGCGCCCGGCGTCCCGTGCTCTTCTGGATCCACGGCGGCGGCTACGTCGGCGGCTCCGGGCGTGCCTACGACGGCTCGGTCTTTACCCGGGAACACGATGTCGTGGTAGTGACGATCAACTACCGCATGGGCGCCCTCGGTTTCCTGCACCTCGGACACCTCGAGGAAGGGCTCGAGTCGTCGGTCAACAACGGGATTTTGGACCAGATCTGTGCGCTCGAATGGACGCGCGACAACATCGCGGCGTTCGGCGGCGACCCCGGCAACGTGCTGATCTTCGGCGAATCGGCCGGCGGCACCTCCACCGCGATGCTGCTCGGCTGCCCCCGCGCCGAAGGGCTCTTCCACAAGGCCGTGGTGCACAGCCCGCACGTGGACCTGCTGCCGGTCGGCGACGGCCACGTCGACTTCGCGAGCCGCTGCATCGAGCGTCTCGGCGGCGACCCGGCAAGCAACGGTATGGAGACGCTGCGCGGCGCGAGTACGGACGCCCTCCTCGGCCTCATGCTGCCCGACCCGGAGCGCCCATCCCCTCCCGCGCTCGGCCTCCGCCGCGACGACAACGTGAGCTTCTCGCCCGCGATCGACGGCGCCCTGATCCCGGCCCCGGTCGCCGATACGATCGCTGCCCGCGGCGCCGGCAACGTGCCGTTCCTGGGCGGCGGCTGCCGCCACGAGGGCACGCTGTTCGCCGACATGATCCTGCCGCCCGAAACGACTGCCGGCGAGGCCGCCGAAATGCTCCGGGCCGAGGGCTGCGACCCGGACCGGACGCTGGCGGCCTACGAGCGTTTCGCCCCCGGCGCGGACCCGCGGCGCAAGCTCGTCTACCTGCTCACCGACACCATGTTCCGCAACTCCATGGTCCGCATCCTCGAGGCCGCCGCCAACGCGGGCTCGCCTTGCTGGTCGTGGATGTGCACGTGGGAGACGGATGTTGCCGACCTGCGCTCCACCCATGCCATCGAACTCATGTTCCTGTGGGGATGGGGCCACGATCCCGCGATGCCGGCCATGGTGCGGTTCACCGGGAAAGGCGCCCCGGAGGACCTCGGCCCTGCGATGCGGGAATACTGGGTGAACTTCGCCCGGACCGGCGTCCCGAGTGCGGCCGGAGAACCCGAGTGGGCGCCCTACGACACGAGTCGCCGGCCCGTGCTGGTGCTCGACGCCGAGCGCCGCATGGAGGACGACCTCGACGGCGCGGTGCGGGAGCTCTGGTTCGGCGCATGAGACCCACGGGCGACCCGCTGCCGGCGCGGCGCCCTGTAGTACGATTGAGCGTCCACTCCACCGGGAGCGTCCACGTTGGATCTCGCCTACAGCTCCGAGTACGCGGCCTTCCGCGATGAAGTGCGCGGCTTCCTCGAGTCCCATCGGCACCTGGCCCCCACCGGCCTGCAGCGCGGCAAACCGACCGAGGAGGCGAAGGCGTGGCAGCAACTGCTCATCGAGCACGGCTACGCCGCCCGCACGATCCCGAAGGAGTACGGCGGCTACGGCGCCGAGCCGGACATCCTGAAATCCCACATCATCGCCGAGGAGTTCGGCCGGGCCCGGGTCCGTCCCGGCCACGACGGCGACAACCGCCTCGTGCCGACGCTGCTCGAGCTCGGCACCGAAGAGCAGAAGCGCACCTACATCCCGCCCACGATCCGCGGCGAGATGACGTGGTGCCAGGGCTACTCCGAGCCCGGTTCCGGCTCGGACCTCGCCTCGCTGTCGACGAAGGCGGAGGTGGACGGCGACGACTTCGTCATCAACGGACAGAAGATCTGGACCTCCGGGGCCCAGTACGCCGACATGATCTTCTGCCTGGTGCGCACCGAGCCGGACGCGCCCAAGCACCAGGGCATCAGCTACCTGCTCTTCCCGATGGACACGCCCGGCATCGAGGTGCGGCCGCTCGTGACCATGACGGGGGAGGCCACCTTCAACGAGACGTTCTTCACGGATGTCCGCGTGCCCACGAGCCAGATCGTCGGTCGGCGGGGCGAGGGCTGGTTCGTCGCCAACGCCACGCTGAAGCACGAGCGCGGCGGCCTCGGGGATCCGAACCAGGCCGAGAGCCGGTTCCGCCAGATCGTCGAGATGATGCGGGAGGAGACCCTGGACGGGCGGCCGCTGATGTCCCGGGCGGCGTACCGCGACCGGCTGGTCGCGCTGCAGGGCCAGATGCTCGCCATGAAGTTCAACGGCATGCGCGTGCTCACCCACAACATTCGCCACGAAGAGCCCGGGCTGCCGCGCTGGATCGTCAAGCTGAACGGCTGCGAACTCAACCACCGGATGGCGGAGATGGCCATCGACATCCTCGGCGAACTGGGCGTGCTGTATCCCTCGAAGGGATTCGGGGGCCATCGTGACGAGGACGTCCCCCACCTCCGGGACGCCGGCGTCTGGCAGCAGCGTTACATGTTGGACCTCGGCCTCATCATCGGCGGCGGCACGGCGCAGATCCAGAAGAACATGAT
>VXNE01000442.1:1913-3419 GCA_009840715.1 Gammaproteobacteria bacterium | reverse complement strand
GGCGGCTCGATCTCTTGCTCGATGCCGAGTATGGCGGCGCCCAGGGCGGCCGCCGCGGCGAGATAGGGGTTGGCGTCGGCGCCGGACACCCGGCACTCGATGCGCTGGGCCGATGGGCCGCCGGTAATGACGCGGAACGCCGTGGTCCGGTTGTCGAATCCCCAGGTCGCGGCGGTCGGCGCCCAGGCGCCCTTCACGAGACGCGTGTAGCTGTTGACGGTGGGCGCGAGCATCGTCAGGAGTTCCGGAACGTAGCGGACCAGGCCGCCGACGGCGTGCCGGAGCCGGGCCGGCAACTGCGACACGTCCGCTGGAGCTTCCGTGGCGCCGAACGCATTGTCGCCGGCGTCGTCGAGCAGCGAGAAGTGGAAGTGGCCGCTCTGCCCGGGGTAGTCCATCGACCACTTGGCCATGAACGTCGCGATGGCCTCGCGCTTCGCGAAGAAGACCTTGCTGAACGTCTTGAAGAGCGCGGCCCGGTCCGCGGGAGCGAGGCCGTCCGACGCGGCGAGGGCGCCTTCCCACACGCCGGGACCGGTCTCGCAGTGCAATCCTTCGAGGGGCGTGTCGATCTCGTCGCAGTAGTTCATCAGCCCCCGGAAGAGATCCGCGTTGCTCGACGCGCGCAGCACCGAGTAGCCGAAGTTGCCGGGCGTGAGCGGGCGCAGGTCGCGGTGGTGCTTCTCGCGGACGGAGTGCGGCGTCTCGTCGAACACGAAGAACTCGTACTCGAAGCCGGCCTTGAGGGCGAGTCCGTGACCGGCGGCGCGGTCGAGGGCCCGGCGCAGCGTCGAGCGCGGACAGACGGGGTGGTAGTCCTCTCCCTCCGTCGCGAACTCGCCGATGAAGTAGGGCACGCCCTCGTCCGGCAGCCAGCGCTCGGTGTCGACGACGAGCCGGTAGTCAGCGTCCGGGAAGCCCGTGTGCCAGCCGGTGAACGAGCCGCCGTCGTACAGTTCGTCCGCCACGTCCCAGCCGAACACGCAGTCGCAGAAGCCGCCGCCCTTGGCGAGGAGCCCGGCGAATTTCTCCATGCTCACGTACTTGCCGCGGATGACCCCGTCGATGTCCGTAAGGCCCAGCTTGACCTGCCGGGCGCCCCGTTCGCGATAGCCGGCGATCTTCGCCGCGACTTCATCCGTCACTGTCGTGTCCCCCTCGGCGCCGGACCCGCATGCGGGTCATGGCGCTTTCCCCGCCGGGTCTGTGGATAACTCTTTGGATAACCGATGCACATACGGCGCAATCCCGCACCACGCGTGGGCATGGCGAATTCCCCCAAAACTGGGTAACAGCCGTATTCCTTTTTGTTTTCAATGAATTGGCGCGGAACGTTGAACCGGCCTTTGGAAATCCGGCCGTAACTTATCGGGCGGACGGCACAATCGGGTCGCCTGTGCATAATCGGGCGGCTCCTTGGCTCCTTCTTGGGGGGGGGGGGGGGGGGGCCGCGCCGCCCCGCGGCGGCCCCCCCCGGGCGCCCGCCGCCGCGCGGCCGAGCAGGCG
>VXNE01000442.1:0-1903 GCA_009840715.1 Gammaproteobacteria bacterium | reverse complement strand
TAAAAGCCCCTGGAAACTTTCGGGGCGCCCGCCAAATGCGGGCCCCCTGTCAATGCCCGGGCGGCCCCCCGCCCCCCCCTGCCGGGGCGCCCCCCCCCCCCGCTCCCCGGCTGAGGGCTCCAATCGCGCCCGCGGCCGTCAGTGCAGGAACGCGAACATGCGGCGGCGGTACCGCTGGGCCACGTCAGAACCCTTGCCCATCGTGGCCATGATCCGAATCATCGTGGTGCGGCCCGCATCGTCGCGGAACTTCCGGTCCGTCTGCAGGATCGCCATGCACTGGTCGAGGGCTTCCTCGTAGTCGCCGGCGACGGCCTGGGCGATGGCCGCCTCGTAGCGCGCGTCGAGGTCGTTCCCGTCCGCGGCCACCCGCGACAGCGCCGCGGCGCCGTCGAGCGACGCCGCTTCACGCGCGAGTTCGAGCCGCATCGCGGGTCGTTCGCGTTCCGGTGTTTCCTCCGCAATAGAGGCGAGGACGCGCTCGGCGTCGTCGAAGTCGCCGCGGTGCACGAGGACGTCCGCCCACTCCACCTTGAAGGCCGGGTTGTTCGGCTCGGCCTGGAGCGCGGCCTTGAGTACCTGCAGGGCGCCTTCCCAGTCGCGCGCCGCGGTGAACCGCGCGAGCTGGTCCTTCAGCCGCTCCGCGTCGGACATGGTCATGCCTTCGATGAGCTGGCGCAGGACGGCTTCCCCCTGCGGGCCCTCGAGCTGGTCGGCGATCTGGCCGTCGACGATGACGCGGATGCTGGGGATGCCCTGGACGCGAAGCTGCTGCGCGAGCTGCGGTGTGGTCGCGACGTCGGAGAGCGCCAGGGCGAACTTCCCCTGGTACTGGGTCGCGAGGTTTTCGAGGGTGCGCCTGGTCTCCGCCGCCGGGGGTACCTGGTCCGGCCAGAAGAGGAGGATGGCCGGGACCACGCGGGACCCGGCCACGACATCGGACGGGAACGACTCGAGGGCGACCTCGAATACGTTCGGCCTGGCGTCCATCGCGCTGCGGGCCTACCGGGCCCTAGGAGGGCTGGGGCACGATCCGGATGTACGGCTTCGGCGCCTGCCAGCCGTCCGGGTATCGTTTCCTCGCTTCGTCGTCAGATACTGCCGGGACGATGATCACGTCCTCGCCGTGCTTCCAGTTCACGGGTGTCGCGACCTGGTGCGCCGCGGTGAGCTGGCACGAGTCGAGCAGCCGGAGCACTTCGTCGAAGTTACGGCCCGTGCTCATCGGGTAGGTGAGCATGGCCTTGATCTGCTTGTCCGGCCCGATCACGAACACGGAGCGCACCGTCGCGTTGTCCACGGGCGTCCGGCCTTCGGACGTGTCGCCGGCGTCTTCGGGCAGCATGTCGTAGAGCTTCGCCACGTTGAGTTCCGGGTCGCCGATCAGCGGGTAGTTGACGGCGTTGCCCTGGGTCTCCTCGATGTCCTTCGACCAGGCGCCGTGGCTGTCCACGGGATCCACCGAGAGCCCGATGATCTTGCAGTTGCGGGCCGTGAACTCGGGCTCGAGGCCGGCCATGTAGCCGAGTTCGGTGGTGCAGACCGGGGTGAAGTCCTTCGGGTGCGAGAACAGGATCGCCCAGCCGTCGCCGATCCAGTCGTGAAAGCTGATTTCGCCCTGCGTGGTCTGTGCGGTGAAATCCGGTGCTTGGGAGTTGATTCTGAGAGACATGCCCGTCCTCCCTGGATTAGGGAAGCGAAGGCTATCACTCCTAAGGCGAAATTTGGCCCGTGACGGGGCTAACGCGCCGTTTCGCGCCACTCCTCGACCGAAGTTGGACACCGCAGGTCGTCGATGCCGGGGGCCGCGTGCGCATCCTCCGGGTAGCGCCTCGGGTTCGCGGCATGGACCGTGGCGTTGCACCGTTCGAGCATGCCCGCGAAGGTGAGCCCGGTGTAGCTG
>VXNE01000297.1 GCA_009840715.1 Gammaproteobacteria bacterium | reverse complement strand
GCTCTTCAGACACGATCTCGACAGCTTCTTCGAATTTCATTGCGGCAAATTACCAGTCTTGGCAATCTTACGTAATGAATGGGCTGGCCGGGCAATGGACGCGCGCACGCGCACCTCGGGTCGGGGCTCTGGCAGAACTAAGCTGAGCGTGTCGTTCTAGGTACCAACGTCCTCATCAGTGCGGTGCTTCGCCGGGGTAGAGCGGCCATGCCCAGCCGTCGTCGCCGAGCGGGAGGAGCGCGGCGTGCTGCTGTTCTCCGACGAGACGCACGACGAGTTGCCAACGCGTCTGCGTCTCCCGAAGTTCGATCGTTATGTCGGCCCGGAAGGGAGGGTTATCTACAGTCTGCCGGCCGCTCGAGCGTCGCTTCCCGATCGTGCCTGGACTTCCACTCCGAGTTGGGCATCGCGTACAGGATCTCTCACGCGTCCTCGTAGCCCGTCTCCACGCCCCAATCTGCGAAAACGAACCCGTTTACTTGAATATTAGAAGTCGTAACACTAATAATCGAGGATGAAGTATCGACAACGGCATCTCGAAGGAAAGCTGGCGCAATTGCGACGCGTCGTACCGGTCGTTCTGGTACTCGGGGCACGGCAAGCGGGCAAGAGCACGTTGCTTTCCCACATCGCCCCCGAAGCCGCCCGAGTCGTGTTCGACCCCGTCATCGACGTCGGCAACGCCCGGCAGGACCCCGAGCTGTTCCTGGACCAGTATCCGCCGCCGGTCATTCTCGACGAGATCCAGTACGTTCCCGACCTGCTCGCGGTCATCAAGCGCCGTGCGGATGAGGATTGCCGTCCCGGACAGTACCTGCTGACCGGCTCCCAGAACCCAATGCTGCTGGAATCGGTAAGCGAGAGCATGGCCGGGCGGGCCGCAGTACTCGATCTTCACTTCCTCTCGCTCGCGGAACGCTGTCGCATGGCGGACACGGACCGTGGATGGGTCGAGGACCTGTTCGAGACCGATGCCGCGGCTCGCCTGGTTCGGCGGGAGCGACTGCCGCCTCGCGACCTGGAGACCACGCTATCCGCGCGTCTCTGGCGAGGCGGTTTCCCGGGTCACCTGGACCACGACGACGAGCTTCTTCCAGATCTATTCTCGTCGTACATGCGGACCTATGTCGAACGCGACGTCCGCCGGGTTGCCGCGGTGGACGACCCGAGCCTCTTCGCCCGCTTCGTCGGCTTGTGTGCCGCCCGCTCCGCGCAGGAGATCAACCACAGTCAGCTCGGACGCGAGCTGGGCATCACCTACCACACGGCACAGCGCTGGCTCGCGATCCTGCGCGCGACATTCCAATGGCTGGAGGTTCCCCCGTTCTCGAACAACCCTGCGAAACGCGTGTCCAAACGCTCCAAAGGATACTTCGCCGACACCGGATTCGCGGCGTGGACGCAGCGAATCTCCAGTCCGGCCGCCTTGATGTCCAACCCCGTTCAGGGTGCTCTTTTCGAGACGCACATGGTGCTCGACATCCTCAGGCAGGCGCAGGCCATACCCTATCCACCCCGTCTCCATCACTGGCGGCAGCACTCGGGGGCGGAGGTCGATCTCGTTCTCGAACGCGACGGCGTGCTGGTTGCGGTGGAGGCGAAGAGCGGAGCCCGCGTGTTGCGCGGCGATACCCGCGGCATTCGTGCGTTTCGCGAGAATCATCCCGAGCAGTCCCACGGCATCGGTGTCGTCGTGGCGGCGGTTCCGGCGCCCGTGCTGCTCGGAGACGACATCGTCGCGCTCCCCTACGACATCGCATGAGTCGACGTCGCCTCGGCGAGCGGGAGGGCGCCGAGACACACAACGTCGCCCCGTTCATCCGAACCACGCGCCCGCACCACCGTGGCCCGCGCGCAGGGTTTGCAACCCGCTGCCGGGCTGCCCGTCACCACTAGCGGCGCGCCTCTGTCCTTGCAGCGCAAACGGCGGTGTGCGGGAGCGTTTGATGCAGTCGACCTGTCAGTTCATGAAGCTCTGACGCGAACCTTGCGTTGATTTCCCGTCCCGAGCGGTAGAAGCAGTCTGTGATCTGTTCTGCGACAACGACTACGCGCCCGAGCACGGGGTGACTTTGCGAAGCTTGATTCGCTGGCGAGCGGTGACGCAATACGCGCCATCCTCGTACCGGACTATGCTTGCCGCGCACCCTATCAGGATCGGTTTGTCGCACCGCTCGCCGCGCTGGCACCCGCGGAGCCCCGTACCTCCCGCCCTGCCGGCTCAGCCGATCCGAGCGTCTACCAGCGCGACGGCGCGGTTGAGGCCGACGGCGAGCACGTCCTCGTCGTCGGGCAGCGTGCCGCAGGTGGCGCCATGCTTGAGCCCCGCCCTGCAGCGCCCGACGCCCGCGAGGATGACCCGCCCTGTCTCCGGGTGCTGTCGATTGCCGGCGGGCGCCCGTGCTACCGCACGGGCCTGGCCCAGAGCGGCGCGGCTGACGAGGATCCGCATTGTGCTGAAGGGACGGAGCGCGTCGTTCCCGAGGATGTGGCGTCCCGGGCGATGATCTTGCCGCTCGGGCGTCAGCGATACGGACGGGGGCAGGCTGCAGTTTGAGAACCGAACGTGATGTATGGCTGACGCATGTCACGCACCAACGTTGATATTGACGACGCGGCCTGCGCTGCGGTCATGGGCCGTTATCGCCTGACGACCAAGCGCGAAGCGATCAACTTCGCACTTCGAACCCTTCCGGCAGAGCCTCTCGGCCTCGACGAGGCCCGGAACCTTCGCGGAACGGGCTGGGAAGGCAACCTCGAAAACCTGCGGACCGACCGCACCACGTGATCCTGGTCGATACGTCGGCGTGGATCGAGTTTCTTCGCGATATCGGCTCCACGACCTGTGATCGGGTCGAGGTGTCGCTCGGCGGCGAGATCGCAGTCTGCGACGCGATCGTCATGGAAGTGCTGGCCGGCGCGCGGGATGAGCGAATTGGCCAACGATGCCGACGTCACTCGCCAGGGGTTGTACAAGGCCCTGTCCGAGATCGGCGACCCGCGCCTGTCGACGCTGCTTCGCGTCATCAACTCCCTGGGAGTACGTCTCAGTATCCAACCTGGCGGCTAATGCCCGAGCGATACGCACCCCGCCGTGGCCAGCCGGCTCTGGTTCAACGCATCGCCCTGGACGACGACCACCGGCCGGCGGAAGCCCGGCCCCGAACCCGTCGGCTCCGGTAACTCGGCCCAGCACACATCGCCCTGGGAGATCACCATTCGGTGTCGGCGAGCACCCGCCTGCCGGCGGCGGCGGCGAAGGCGTCATCGTTCCCTCCGAGCTCGCCGCGTACCCGGTTCATGGCGTCGGTGACCTCGTCTTGCGCATGGCGCGCAAGATACTCGTCGAGCGCCGCCGTGTACACCTCGCTTCGGGACCGGCGTCCCTGCGCGGCCACTCGCTCGGGGCGTGCGAAAATGTCGTCGGGGATGGATACGGC
>VXNE01000639.1 GCA_009840715.1 Gammaproteobacteria bacterium | reverse complement strand
GCGCTCGTTTCGTTTATACCGCTCCCGTCGGTCGCCGGCGGCGTGCTCCCGGGGGGCCGGCGCCCCCCCCCGCCGCGGCCGCGGCCAGGGCGTCGCGGGACCAGAGATGGCAGGGGTCGGACGCCACCGCCACCCCGCGCAGGTCGATCTCACCCTCGCCCGCGAGGCAGCGGCGCCACCGGGCGGGCATGTCCTTCAGGGCATCGAAGGCGTCGTCCGGCCGGCCGCGGAGCGCGTACTTGATGCCCCCGTGAATGAGCCCCTGGGAGGCGAGGGTCTGCACGCCGGCCGCGCGGCCGGGGTCGCAGAGCGCGACGTCGAAGCCCCGGAGCAGCAGGAGGTTCGCGATCCAGAGGCCGGCGATGCCGCCCCCCGCGATCGCGACGTCGACCCGGATCGTCCGCATCGGGCCCGTTGAGCATCGGAGGGGCAGAAAGTATAAGCGCGGCATGCTCCTGCGCTTCGCGTACAACGTGCTGCTCTGCCTGGCCCTGCCGGCCGTCTGGGTGCGTCTCTTTGTCCGGGCGCGTCGCGAACCGGCGTACGCGGAGCGCCGGGAGGAGCGGTTTGGGCGGGTGCCCGCCGACGTCGGTCGGGACGTCGTGTGGTTCCACACCGTCTCCGCGGGGGAAACCATCGGCGCGGCGCCGGTGATCCGCGCGCTCAAGTCCCGCCTGCCCGACGCGCGCTTCCTCGTGACCACGATGACGCCGGCCGGCAGCGCCCAGGTCATCGAGCGCCTGGGCGACATCGTCGACCACTGCTACGCGCCCTACGACTTCCCGTGGGCGGTGCGGCGGTTCGTGCGGCGCGTGCGGCCGCGCGCGCTCTTCCTGATGGAGACGGAGCTCTGGCCGAACCTCATCGCCGCCACGCACGTGTCCGGAGCCTCCGTGTCGCTCATCAATGCCCGGCTCTCAGAACGCTCGGCGCGGGGCTATCGGCGGGTGGGACCGCTGACCCGGTGGGTGCTGGCTCAGGTCGACCAGATCATCTGTCAGTACCAGGACACGGCAGGACGCTTCGAGGCGCTCGGCGCGGCGCCGGAGCGGCTATCCGTCACGGGGAGTGTCAAGTTCGACCTGGCCTTGCCGGACGACCTCGATGTCGGCGTGGAGCGGCTGCGCGAGGCCTGGTTGGGGGACCGTCGCGCCTGGATCGCGGGAAGCACCCATCCGGGAGAGGACGAGACCGTGCTGGATGCGCACCGTGCGCTCACCGAGCGTTTCCCGGGCCTGCTCCTGATCCTCGCGCCACGCCATCCGGCGCGGGCCGATCGACTGGCGATGCTGGCGCGGGAACGCGGACTGCACCCCGCCATGCTTTCGGCTGGGCCCGGCGGCCGCGACGGCCGAACCCCCGATGTGCTCGTGGCGGACGCCATGGGACGGCTGATCTACCTCTATGGGGTCGCGGACCTGGCGTTCCTGGGCGGAAGCCTCGTTCCCGTGGGTGGTCACAACCCCATCGAGGCCGCCGTGCACGGCATTCCGCTCGTGATGGGGCCGCATCGATTCAACTGGACGGAGGTCGTGCGCAGGTTCTCCGACGTCCAATGCCTGCACCACGCCTCCCGGACCCGGCTCGCGACGATCGTCGGCGATCTGTTGGCGGACGATGCCCGGCGCCGGTCGGAAGGGCGGCGCGCACGGTCCGTGGTGGAAGAAAATCAAGGCGTTACTGGGGAACTGGAAGCTCGCATGCTGTCGGCGTTGAAGCGTTCAGAGAGAACACCATGAAAACAGAATGCCCCAGAGTCGATTTTCATGGTCTTTGCCGCCGGGAGGGAACGGAAGCCTCAACCTGAGTCTGCGGGCCTCCTCTCGCGCCCGTCGCTAAAGCTCCATGCGTTGGCATAGGCGACGAGTTTCAGCCTGGCTGCCACCGCGAGCGAGGCGGTGTTGGTCCAGGACGTGCTGTAGAGAGGCACTCGACCCGATGCGCGAACCGCCGTCGCCCAGGCCGCGGTGGCTTGCGCGCCGAGGCCTGCCCGCCGAAAACCCGCCGCGGTCTCGAGACCCGCTTCGGCGGCATGGTCGGATCGCCGCGCGCAACAGCAGACGCTGACCGCGTGTCCGTCGCGTTCCACGGCCGCGACCGGGGCCCGTTCGGACATCTCCGCCTGGTTCCAGTCGGGGAAATGCCGCACGAGCCGGTCGACGGTCTCGAGGAACACGACCCCGTCGACGTCCGGGATGGCGTCCGGAAAGGCGAAGGCGGGACCCGAGTCGGCGGCATCGCCCGCTAACGCCCGGTAACGGTCCGCGTGCAGCGGCGGAACGCGGCCGTCCCTGACGGGCTTCTCCTCGGCGGCGAGGTCGTGCAGCGAGTCGGCCACGTGGACGGGGGTGTCCGCCCGCACCGCCCACACGCAATGCGTGCGTCCGCGCACCAACTTGAACACCGGGCCCCGTCTGGAGTCGGGCTCCCGCGTGCCCGCGATGCGTCCGCGCCGATCGATTCGGAACAGGGTCTCGAGGTGCAGCTCCGGCGTCGTCACGCCATGGCTACTGCGCCGCCTCGACGTAGTACCGGTCGTGCCAGATGCCCTCGACGGGCTCGCCCGGCACGGGCATGCGCCAGTTGCGCACCCGGGCGTCCTCGAGCCGGACGCGATAGAGCCCCCGGGGCTGGTCGATGGTGCGCTGGACGTAGTCCTCGGCGGCGTCGTCGCTGATGTAACGGCGGGCGATGTCGCGGTAGAGGTCGCGCCAGACGTCGTCCTCGCCCACGTCATGGACGAGTTCGGCCGTGCCGTCGACGACGACCTTGCGGTAGGGTTGGGACGCTTCGTCGATGCTGAGCGACACCCTCGGGTCCGCGCGCAGGCAGGCGAACCACTCGGATCGCGCCCGCGGCGTGAACCAGATGGCGCCGTCACCGTGAATGAACCAGATGGGCGTGACGAGGGGGCTGCCGTCCGGGCGCACGCAGGCGATGCGCATCAGCACCTCCCGCGTGTCGAGGAAGGCGTCGCACTCGGCCGGGGTCATGTGCGGCATGTGCCTTGTCCCGGCGCCGTTATCTTCCAGACAGGCCGAGCACGCGGATGACCGGGTTCTCCGCGTCGCTGAAGGCCGAAAGCTGCAGGACGTCCGACTCGTTCAGGGTTCCGGAACTCTGCTTGAGGCGCAGCAGGTCGAGGACGTAGTTGTAGCGGGAGTCCGCGTAGTCGAACTGGGAGGCGAAGAGCCGTTGCTGGGCCTGCAGCACGTCGACGATGTTGCGGGTCCCGACCTCGTAGCCGGTCTGGGTGGCTTCCAGGGCGGCTTCGGCCGACTTGATGGCCTCTGCGCGCGCCTGGACGCGCACGACCTCCGTGGCGACGGTTCGGAACAAGTTGCGCGTATCGCGGGCGACGACCAGCTCTTGGCCGATCAACTGCTGGCGCGCCTGCTCGAGGCCGTGCCGTGCCTGCTTGACGGCCGATCGCGTGCCAAGGCCGCTGA
>VXNE01000413.1 GCA_009840715.1 Gammaproteobacteria bacterium | reverse complement strand
CCCCCCCCCCCCCCCATTTTTTTTTTCCACGAGCACTCGGCAATCGCTCTTGGCTCTTTTGGCCGTGGGGGCGTGTATGGGTAAACCCTCATGGCCCGGTACTTGGCCGACCGTGTAGCCTTCCAGCGCCCGGCCCTGCTCCGTCCTGCCCTCCGCGATCCACATGTCCGGGATGGCCAGGAAGAGCCCCCCTGAGCCCGCTTTCGTGGCCGCCACGGGATCGACCTTGCGCAATTCGGCGTACCGGTCGAAGTCTTCGCGAATGGCCTGGCGCAGTTCGGGGTCGTTCATCTTCCGCATGCGCTCAGTGACGGTGCCCAGGGTGACCGCGCGCCAGGAGGGGATCGCGTCGAACAGGTTCCAGTCGTCCAGGGAGAACTGCTCGTCCATGTCGCAGGTGACCGCGTGCCCGAAGATGCGCTTGCCCTCGGCGTTGCTTTCCTCGAGCCAGTTCAGGCGATCCTTGTAGGACCCGTAGGTGTTGCCGTGCTGGTCGCTCTGCAGCACCAGCGCGTTCCAGATCACGGGCCGGCCGCTGACCTCGGCGACCTGCTCGAAGAGTTCCGGCGCCGCTCCGATCATCTGGACGACGCCACGCCCCTTCTCACGAAGCACGCCCGCGAAGGCGAGCAGGTCCTCGGGCGCCATCACGTCGGTGATCATGGGCGTGCCGTCGTAGTCGCGCTGCACGCTGTTCTCGCCCAGGATCTGCGCGGAGAATCCGCATGCGCCCGCGTCCATCGCCTCGGAGAGGATCGCGCACATCCGCTGCTGCTCGTCAGGGGTCGCCGCACGGCCCTTGGCGTCCTGGCCCATCACCCAGGTCATGAGCGGAGCGATGCCCATGTACGCGAGCACGTTCACGCCCTTGGGCGTGCGCTCGATGCTGCCGAGGAACTCCGGGAACGTGACCCAGTCCCACGGCATGCCGGCCGCCATCGTGGTGGCGCGCACGGCTTCGTTGCGCTCCAGCGTCAGCATCGCGCGCTCGCGGTGCTCCGGCGCCACCGGCGCGAAGCCGAACCCGCAGTTGCCGATGACCACCGAGGTGATGCCGTGCCAGCCCGACATGGTGCAGTAAGGGTCCCAGAAGATCTGTGAGTCGAAGTGCGTGTGGAGGTCCACGAAGCCCGGCGCGACGATCAGGTCCCTCGCGTCGATGACGCGCGCCGCCTGCGACTCGGACAGTCCGCCGCCGATCTGGGCGATGCGGCCGTCGGCGATCGCGACGTCGCCCGTGAAGCGGGGCGTGCGCTGCCCGTCGATGATCGTGCCACCCTTTATGAGCAGATCGTAACTGGGCATGAAGTCCTCCCGAACCGGGAAAAGACACTGGATAGCAGAGGCGGGCTATAGTGTCCAGCATGGCCGAGATCAACGGTACCGTGGCGGGCGGGTTCGAACGCGTGGGAGACGCCTTCGCCCGGAATTTCGAGGAACGCGGCGAGGTCGGGGCCGCCTTCAGCCTCTATCACCGGGGCGAACTGGTGGTCGACCTCTGGGGCGGCGTGGCGGATCCCGCCACCGGACGCGCCTGGGCGCAGAACAGCCTGCAGAGCGTCGCTTCCACGACGAAGGGCGCCACGGCGATCTGTGCGCTGCTCCTTGCCCAACGCGGCGAACTCGACATCGACGCTCCGGTGGCCCGGTACTGGCCGGAGTTCGCCGCCGCCGGAAAACAGGACATCCCGGTGCGCTGGCTGCTCACCCACCAGGTCGGCTTGCCGCTCTTCGACAACCCGCTCACGGTCGAGGAGGCCCTCGCCTGGGACCCGGCGGTGGAAGCTCTCGCCGCGCAGCGCCCGGTGTGGGAGCCAGGGACCGCGCACGGCTACCACGCCATTACCTACGGGTGGCTCGTCGGCGAGGTCGTGCGGCGGATCACGGGGCGGAGCCTCGGCACGTTCTTCGCCGAGAACGTCGCGGGGCCGCTCGGCCTCGATTTCTGGATCGGCCTGCCCGCGAGCGAGCACGCGCGGGTTTGCCCGATGCTCGGGGAGGAAGTCGAGGACGTCGACCTCGGCAGCCTCCCGGAATCGATGCGCGAGGTGATGGCGCAGTTCGAGGACCCGGACTCCCTGCAGTCCCGGGCATCGAACATCACCACCACCCCGCTGCCCGTCGACACCCCGGCGTTCTACGAAGCCGAGTTCCCGGCGGCCAACGGCGTCACCGATGCGCGGTCGCTCGCCCGCATGTACGCCGCGGTCATCGGCAACGGCGTCGACGGCGTGCGCCTCCTGAACGACGAGACCATCCGGCGCGCGACCACCGAACAGTGCGTTGGCCGGGACCGCGTGATCTTCGCGAATACCCGCTTCGGGCTCGGTTTCGCGCTGCATCTCGGGCCCGTCGACCTGGTCAACGAGGGCGCGTTCGGGCACGGCGGGGCCGGCGGCTCGCTCGGCTTCGCCGACCCGCTGGCGGACATCGGGTTCGGCTACGTGATGAACAAGATGCAGCCGTACCTGGAGGACCCCCGCCCGGCCGCGCTGATCGCGGCGGTCCACGAGTCGCTGGGGGGCAAAGCCTGAAACCATGACGGGCGCCATGACCTTCGCGCTTCGCCATCTCGCCGGACAGCGTCGTTGCGCGTGCCGACGTCGGAACCGTTGCCTTGCCTGCAACCCTTGAGTACATTGCAGGCACAATGAGCATGCAATACACCATTCGCTCCGTCCCCGACGCGATAGATCGCGCCGTCCGGCGTCGCGCGAGGCAGGAGGACAAGAGCATGAACGCCGTCGTTGTCGAAGCGCTCGCCCGAGGCCTTCAGATCGAGGTCGGATCGGTCGAGCACACGGACCTCGATCATCTGATCGGCACCTGGCAGGAAGACCCGGCATTCGATCTGGCCGTTGCCGACTTCGAGCGCATCGATCACGACGCGTGGAAGTGAACGTCGCGCTCGACACCAACGCCTACAGCGACTTCATGCGCGGTCGCGACAATCGGGTCCGCGTCGTCCGAGCGGCACGTTCCATCGCCCTGCCCGTCATCGTGCTGGGCGAACTGCGTGCGGGCTTTGTCGCGGGCCGCCAGGAGTCGGCCAATGCCGCCAACCTGCAGCGATTCCTGGCCAGCCCGAGGGTGTCGGTGCTAGCGCCTGATGAACAGACCACGCATCACTACGCGCAACTTCACGCTCAGCTCAGGGAGAAAGGGGCTCCCATACCGACCAACGACCTCTGGATCGCCTCCCTGGCCGTCCAGCACGACCTGGTTGTCTGCACTTCGGATCGACACTTCCAGAATCTGCCACAGGTCGTGACGTGCTGAGAGCACTCCGAGGCATCCTCGGACGTCGTTCGTCGCAAGGAACCGAGATCGGCCGTGACTGACGCCACCAACAGGGCGGGCATGGCAACGCGATACCAGGGGGCCTGGCAGCGTCTGCGCAATCTCGCGGAAGACGCTCCGGAACTTGCGCGTCACCTGGCCGGGCTGGGCGAGGGGGAGTCGCT
>VXNE01000183.1 GCA_009840715.1 Gammaproteobacteria bacterium | reverse complement strand
CCGCAGGGACCCGCCGGGCTGCGGTTACTAAACTGCCACCGGGACCGACGATGCCGCTTTCAACGCGGTCTGCGACCCGAGCTGGCGAGGGGGGCTGGTGGACTCGCTCGGGGTATCCGAACTCGCGAGCCGGCTCGATGCGTTCGAACCGGCGGACGCGTTCCGTGGCGTCAGTGCGGCTTTTGCGGACGTCCTGGAGGACGTCGGCCTGCCGCGCCCCACGCAGGTCGGTCGTCACCTGTGCGACTACACGACCGTTTTCGGTCCGTACGGCCGCGTGGGCGACCCGCTCTACGTCGGCGGCGCTCCCGTGTTCGGGGCATCACCCTGGCCCGCGCTCGAAACACTGCCCTCGCCGTATCCCGCGAGGTCGGCGGTTCCCCAGCAGCGCACGCGGGAGCGGCTCTACGAGTGGTGGGACGCGGCGTGCGCAATCGCGGCGTCGCGCGGCGTGACGGTCCACAACGTGTTCATCGGCGACGACAGCGACCGGGACGCCTTCCACGTCGGCGCTCTGCGCCGCTGCAGCGCGTCCACGGGGGGAGAGACGTTGGTGACGCCCGATGCGCAGACGCTGAACGACGCCCTCGGCCGACTCATCCGGCTCCGGCGCACACTGCGTTTCGTGGACTGAAGCGGTGGTGTTCCGCTCGAACGGACAGGGTGTGTGAACTGGAGGGGGTTGATGGGCTGCCGGTTGGTCGAGGGTCGGATTCCGGACGCGCCACGAGATGCGATGAGATGAATCAACTTCGCGGACGTCAATCCCGATTCGTCGCTGCGTCCCCCGTGGCATCGCGGGACCGACGCTGGTCCCTCGGTGGTCCGCAAGCCGGGCACGGACCGCGGGAGGGAACGCTGCGGCGGAGCGAAACATGACGCCGACGCGCAACGCGGACGAAACGGCTGCCCGCCGTGGGCGGTGGTCGATCATGCCCGGTTTGGCGCGCCTTGCCGTTCCGGCCCGGAACGGTAGCGGGTGTTCCGTGTCCCGTCTTGGCAACCGCCCCGTCGGGGAGGAGCGAAGGCGTTCATGCCCCGTTCGCTTCGCTTCCGCCACTCTTTGATTGGGAGATAGTGATGTACCGGATCGCAATGGTTCTCCTCCTCTCGGCGATTCCGGTAGGCGGAACGGTCGCCGTAGTTCTGGTGTCACCCGACCTCGTCTTTGCCGCGTCCGACCGCCCGGGCACGACTCTTGATTTGATGCTCCCGCTTGCCGTGTTGTGGGCGATTGTACTGGGCTGGCTCGTTGGACGGGCTCGTGGTGCCGTCCTAGGCTTCATCGTGTTTGGCGGAATCATCGCCGGCATCAACGCCGTGGCCGTGGTGACGACGGCCGTATACACGGCCGCCTGGTGAGTTCGGCAGTGAGTGAGACCGGGGCTGGCGGTCGAGATCTAGCTGCGAATGCTGTTCGGCCTCGCCTGACTGCGTGTGGTGTTGGCGGTCGACAACTCGAAGCACGCTCTACCGAATCGCCGGCGTCGCCGATCTCGGACTCCATCTGTTCGGGCGGAAAACTCGGGCGGGAACAAGACCGGGATCTCCGACTGCCACGGCACGAAGTACGTGCGCCGCGAGGACTACGACAACGTCGGCCGCTGTCACTTCGCAGGAGAAGCTCGTGGCCTTCTCCCAACCAAACCCCAAGGAACAACTGGCTGCAGGGGCTGTTGACGATCTGCCCCCGCGGAAGTCGGAACAGGTCGCGACCAACTGCGTGGCCCTTGCGAGTCTCTCCGGGCGGCGGCGCATAAGGCAACCGGAGGCGGGTTGCACCGGCTCATCGCAGAATCCCGCGAATTCGGCTACGAACTGGATCTCCGCACCGCCCGACGGACGTCCGCTACACGACTTCGGCTTACCGGAATCTCGCGATCCTCTGTGACTCGCAGCATCGTTCGATGGCCGCGTCGGACCATCCCCAGGATGTGTCGATGCGCCACCCAGTGCGAGCGGTGGATCTGTATGCCCAGGTCACCCAAGGCTCTCACGGCGTCGGCCAACGGCAACAGCACCCGGCAAGCCCCCTCCGTCGTGGCGACGTCCAGGTAGTGGCCGGACACGCGCATGCAAACGATGTCGCGGCCGAGTTCCGGCTTTAGGCGCTCGAAGAACCACGACACCTGGTCGACCGTAGACGCTGTCGGCATGGGGACGACCGCGTCGGGGACTGGCGATCCGGTGCGGAGGCTCTGTAGGTTGTGGGCGTGGCGCGTCAGCGCGATCTGACAGACGGCGAAATGCATGATGGCGCTGGCGATGACGGCCAAGAGCGTCACGTTGACGTATACGGAAAGGACCGCGACCTGTCCAGGACTGGCGGGGTAGAACAGGCCGTGTGCAGTGTATGCGACTGCGGTGCAGAGCAAGGTGAAGAAGAACGTCCCGCAGGTGGCCGCCAACGCTATCCGGGAGGGCGGTAGCGAACGCGTCAAATACAGGATGACGGCGCCGAGGGCATGACAGAGAGGCCAGCACACCACGGCGCAGGTGATCCACAACAGCACGCGGTGGGAGAGGTCGGCCTGCCCGACTCGGCCCGCTATGGCGAGGGCGACCGTCAGCACCAGTAGGCTGCTTAGCGACGCCAAGACAACCCGGCCTTCCAATGCGACCTTGTGGGCCAACCGCAGACTCGCCAACCCGCGCACGGCCCCAAGTGGCAGCCGGTCAGATTCCATCGGCTCGGTGCGTCAGAGGCGGGTTGGTCAGGGGGTTGGGCGTGCTTGAAACACCGTGGCTACGGCAACTTCGTAGCCATCGAGCGTGGCGGAGGTGGCGACGTCTCCGGGGGCGCATGGTCCATGATCCGCGTATCGATCACGGTCCAGCGTAAGGACGGTGATCGAGGGGCCGCGCGGATCGACGATCCAGTACTCGGGAATGCCGACTTCGGCATAGTCCGAGCGCTTCTCGGCGTAGTCGCGCTCAGGATCGTCGGGACTGACGACCTCGGCAACGAGGTCGGCACCGAGCCAGTATCGATCTTGTCGCCGCGGATCGGCGGCGTCCAGAAGGAGCATCAGGTCGGGCTCGCGGAATCGCCCGTTGGGAATTCGCAGCCGCAACGGAGCGACAAGCGCGACGCCCCCTTGCGGTCGCACAAGCTGGTCGAAAAGGCGGAACAAGGACGTCAGGATGGATTGGTGCGAGTCGGTGGGCACGGGCAATTCCTCGATGCAGCCATCTGCGAACTCGACCAGGCGGGTGCAGTGATCGGTGAGCCAGAGATAGTCGAACTCGCTCCAGCAACCCTGCGGGGGACGCGAATCAAGCAGTATGGCGTCGGCAGCCTGCTGCGACGTTGCCGTTGATTGGCTCATGAGGCGATGGTAGCAAAGGGCTTCTCTGCCTTCTACGGACAAGAGGCTGCCGCCCCGGCAAACACCACACGGGGGCACAGGCGGGTTTGGGGGTAAAGCTGTGTTGGACGCACGCGAAACCCGCCAACCGGACCGGTGT
>VXNE01000313.1 GCA_009840715.1 Gammaproteobacteria bacterium | reverse complement strand
TGCGGTCCGCAGTCCGACCGGGCGGACCTCGTCCAGCGCGGTGGGCGACGGCAGCCGCGGCGGCTCGGTGTCCGGCCCGAACACGATCGGCCCGGGCCGGTTCTGGGCCCACTTCGGCGGCGGCAGTTCGATGCGCCCGTCCCGGTGCATGGCCAGGATCGCCACGCGGGCCATCATGTCCTTGAGCCCGCCGTCGGCCTTGTGCCAGCCGATGCGGCGGCAGAACTCCTTCGACAGGGCATGGCGGCTGAGCGCCGGCGGGCCGGCGATCAGCTCCCGCAGCAGCGCCATCTCGGCGACGGTGAAGTCGCGGCCGTGGTAGCGGCACTCGACCGCGCCTGTCATCCCGGCGCCGTCAGTTCGCGGCGGCGCGCCGGCCCCATCGACCACGGCAGCCAGGGCGCGAGGTCGTGCGGCGACCGGCCGCCGTTCTCCGCGCACGCCGCCAGCCACGCATCGAGTCAGCGCGGCACGTCGATGCGGTTCAGGTTCAGGGTGGCGACCGTCGAGTACATGAGCGCCGCGAGCTTCGCGCCGGCCTCGGAGTCGGAGCCGAACGACAGGCGCCGCCCGACGACCGGGCCCCGGAGCAGCCGCTCGGCGAGGTTGTTGTCCATCGGCGTGCGCGGGCGTTCGACGAACACGGTCAGGCCCTCGCGGTGGTTCGCCAGCGAGCGCAGCGCCTTCGCTTCGCGGGCATCGTCCGGCAGTCCGGCGAGTTCCCGCCCGGCGCGCGCGAACATGTCGCCAAGCGCCGCCTCCAGCGCATCCTGCGCCGCGTCGAACGCGGCGCCCTGGCGCTCCATGCCGGGGTCGTAGCAGTCGAGCCGCGCCTCGTTCGGGCGATACACCGCGGCGGTCCGTTCGAGCCACGCCTCGCACCAGTGCGCGAGGTCGACCTGCCCGGTGGGCCTCCCTTGCTTCCTCGACCGCCGCGAGCCGCTTGCGGCGGGCCGTCCGGAACAGCGACTGCCACCAGCGCGCGTTGCCGCGGCCGGCTGTCTCCGCCCTCCGGCTCTCGCGCTCTCCCTCTCCTAGAACGCGATGTATCAGTTCCGCGTCTTGGCATGCTCCGACGACGTCTTGTTCGAAAGCGGTCGGTCGAACCGGTAGAGCGTATGGAGCGGGCTCTGGCGGTCATCCGCGACAGGGATCGAAGCCCGCCAGGGCCGAGACTCGGAGCGAGGCTCGGTGCGTAGCACGAGAGCCCGGCCCCCCAAGGGGGGTCGCCCTCCTCAAGAGGCCGATCCGGCGAAACCAGTTCTCCGGATTAGCCCCGACCAATCCGCCATCCCAGAGCCGGATGCCGTCCCCGCCGATGCCGACCCCCACGAAGCCGTCAACGGTTCGGAGTTCACGACCGAGGGAGCGTTTGGCTTGCCGAGTGTCTGTCATGTGACGGCGACCGTGGCACCGCACGACTGAGGACTGACTGTATCGGATTGGCGATCGTTTGAGAGCCTTCGCCGGCGAACAGCAAGCCAACGGGGTCAGCATCCGGACTGTCGAGGATGAGGGATCCCGAGTCGCCACGCTCGGAGAACGGTTCGGCGTCGCCGGCGACGACAATCTGGTCCTCGAAATAGGCGACACCGGCATCTTAGCCGACGATTCCGTCAAACTGACGTCGACGACGGTGCCGAACGTGAGGCCGGTTGTTCGGCCGAGCTTCAGGACGGTCTGGCCAAGAAAGGGGCGACGGGCGGGTTGGCGGGTGGACCTATGGTCATGATGTCGGGCATGGCCGAGTCGGTGTCATCCAAAAACCCGATTGCCGCGTCGATGTGATTGACGGCGTTGCCGAACTTCAGGGGTTCGAAATCGATCAGCGTGGGAATGTTCGACGCTGACTCGTCGGAGGCTGGGCTGGAGTACGCGGTCGCCGATGCTGGCCGCGGTGGAAGTGGCGAGTACGTGATTATCGCTGAAGATACATCGTCGACAGAGGTATCGACCAAGCATCCGAGGGCACCTGTACCGGCCATCATCCTGCCATGGCCATGGGTTTGCCATGGCCGATGGAAACGCCGCAAGGTGTCGGGGAGAGATGTAATTGTCGGGACGGAGGTAGATCCTGAAAGCCGGTGGTGACGACGCGCTCGGTCACGCTGGCCGTCCCGAGTCTACGGCCTTAATCCGAACTTCATTCAGAGGAACTGCTGGATCTGCACGGCCGTAACCAAGGGGGTGTCGTCACCGTCGACCTGCACTGTCGCCTCGAACACAGCTTGGCGCTGTCCGACCCGTACCGCCTTGCAGGTAACGAGCAGTGCCACGCCGGCGGGAACGGGTCGGAGGTAGTAGCAGTTCAGTGTGCCGGTAACGAACGTCCGCTCACCGCCGGCGAACCACGTCGCGAGGCTCACCGTGTCGTCGATCATCGCTGCGACGAATCCGCCCTGCACGGTCCCGTGCGGGTTTGTCATACCGTCCGGGGGCCGGAAGCGAACGCTAGCCAAGGAGCCGTCGTCCTCGACCGCCTGCACGGCACCACCCATAAACTCTCGGGACGGAATGTGGGGTAGATCGTCTACGTTCATCTCGTTTCTCTGACTTCGGAGCGTTGGTTGGGCGAAGCGCCGCCGGCAGACGGTTCTGCGACAGGCGCGATTTCGGAGCAGAGGGAGGCGGCTGCCGCCAGGACATGGCCGGAATGCGCGCCCGTCACTTGCAGGCCGATGGGGGGACCGTCGTTTCTCCGCTGCGCCGGAAAGGAGATGGCGGGGACGCCGGCAATCGCCGGCGGTACGGTGAAGTCGGCCAGCGATGTTGGAATCGGAGAGTGGCGCCGCGGTGCCAGATGCGGGGTGGTCGGGCCGAGAAGGAGCCGGTCGCGTAGCGCCTCGCATAACGCGTACCGCGCCTGATCCAGCCGAGCCGTGGCTGCGCGGACGCGGGCAGGCCCCTGTGCGGCACCCCACGCCACAAGCCGACGGAACTCGGCACTGAAGCCCTCGGGTCGCTCGCGCAGCGCCGTCGCGAAGTGGCGCGCCGCGTCACGCTCGCAGATCAGGAGTCCCGCCCGGCGCACGGCCGCGAGATCGACGTCGGACCAGTCGACCGGGGCTGCCGCGCGTTCGGCCGACGCCACCGCCTCGCGCAGAGTTTCCGCCACCGGAGCATCGACTGTCCGCGACGCCCTCAGCAGCCAATGGGCGAGGGGTGGATGATCGTGGGAGGGCGTCGGTCTCTCGCGCTCTCCACGGAGGATGGGCAGGACACAGGCGACGTCACGGACGCTGCGCGCATGGATGCCCACGTGATCGAAAGGCAGCGACAGGGGGACGACGCCGTCCGTGGGAATCTCGCCGCGTGCCGGCTTGAAGCCGACGACGCCGCAAAGCGCGGACGGCAGCCGGACGGAGCCGAGACTGTCGGTCCCGAGGGCCAGGGGCACCATGCCGCTCGCGACGGCGGCCGCGGAGCCGCCGGACGATCCGCCTGGTATCCGGTCTGGCGCCCATGGGT
>VXNE01000493.1 GCA_009840715.1 Gammaproteobacteria bacterium | reverse complement strand
CACCCCCCGCCGACCTTGCCATCCCCCGGAGCCCGCCCCGCGGCGCCGGGGGCGCCAACGCCAACGCCGCCGCCCCGCCCACCACCCTCCTCACCACGACCTGCGGCGCGATCGACCGCGCGTTCGGCGGCGCCTTCGGCCTGCTGCAGTGGGCTCGGCAGAACCCCGGCGAGTGGCAGCCGCACGTGAGTCAGGCCAACCTCGAGTCCGGCACTTACCTCCCGCGTCCCCTCGTGGGGGCGTACCTCCGCGACCTCCTGCGGCACGCGAGGCGGGAGGGTGTGGAACGCGGCCTCGCATTGGAGCTCATCGAGGACGAGGTGGTCGACATCGCGCCGATCGGCGGAGCCGAACCCGGCTACGGGTTGTTCACGCGCTCCGGGGTGCGCTACGAGGCCCGCTACGTGTACCTCGCCCTGGGACACCTCCCGGCCCGGAAGACCGAGGCGTACCAACACCACGAGTGCTACCACCACACCGCGTACCCCGTCCGCGGCCTGGCGGACGCGATCCCGAGCCGCGCAACGGTCGGGGTGATCGGCACCCGCCTCAGTGCGATCGACGTGGCTCTCGGCCTGGTCGCGACCGGACACGCCGGCAAGATCCACTGCGTGTCCCGAGGCGGCCGGCTTCCCGCCGTGCGCGCGGACCAGGGCCGCTACGAGTTTCGGGAACTGGAACGCGAGGACCTCCAGCGCAAGCTTAAGCGACCCAGGGCCAAGCTGCGCCTGTCCGAGGTGGCCGCGATGCTCGGCAGCGAGATCGAGCACGCCGAAGGCCGCGCCATGGAACTGGGCGACATCGTGAACGCGTACCGGTCGCCGATCGAGTACTACGAGCACGAAATCACCCTGGCCAAGGGCCGCGCGCGGCCATGGCAGGCCGTCCTCTACGCGACCAATCGCAACATCGACCTGCTGTGGCATCACCTCGAAGAGGACGACAAGCGGCTACTGATGTCGGAGTGGTTGAACGACTGGCTGACCTACCGCGCCTCGATTCCGCGGGAGAACGCGGAACGCATCCTGCGGCTGATGCGGTCGGGGCAGTTGACGGTCCGGGGTGGGACCCGGAATTTCCGCCACGACACCGGCGCCGGTGCGTTTCGCATCGCCTTCCGCGACGACACGACCCTGGAAGTGGAACACCTCGTGGCCGCAACCGGCTCGGCCAGCCGTATCGAGGATGCCGACAGCGCCCTGGTGCAGAACCTGCTGGCCAGGGGGCTCGTCGTGCCGCACCGGCACGGCGGGATCGACTGCGTCTTCGAAACCGGGAGGGTGATCCCGCGCGACGACCCGGACGTGGACGACGGCCGCCTGTTCGCCCTCGGCCCGATCACGAGTGGCGTGTACTTCTTCACGACGGCCCTCGAGATCATCGAGCGCCAGGCGTCGCAACGCTGCAACGACCTCGCGTTCATGCTGGGCGTGGAGTGGCTCGAACGCCCCGAGGCCGAGGCGTGGGTGGACGCCCGCCAGGCGGAGTTCATCCGCGCCCGCGACGCCGCCGCGACGCCCCCTGACCCAGGGCTCGACCTGCTCCACCGCCTGGTGGCGAACGACCAGACGGACCTGATCGACTTCGGGCAACTGCGGCTCCTGAACGATCAGATCAGGCCCGAAGACTTCGGGCCCGAGGATTTCGACGCCGGAGGGGCGCCGTCCGACGAGGCCGACGAGGAAACCGGCGACGCGTCTACCTGAGTTCCGGAAGCCGGTACCCCGCCGCCTCCAGGTCGGCGCGCACGGTCTTCTTGTCCATCTTGCCCGTGGCGGTTAACGGGATCGATTCCACGACGAGGACATCGTCCGGCAGTTGCCAGCGCGCGAAGCGCTTGAGGCAGTGCGTGCGCACTTCCGCGAGACGCACCGTCGCGGCCTCCTCGAGCACGACCAGGGCCACGGGTCGTTCGTCCCACTTCGGATGGGGCTGTGCCACGACGCAGGCCTGGACGATCCCGGGAAGGGCGACGATGTGGTTTTCCAGGTCCACCGAGGAGATCCACTCGCCCCCACTACGCACCAGGTCCTTCGCGCGGTCCGCCAGCACCAGGCACTCCCGCTCGTCGATCCTCCCAACGTCGCCGGTCACGAGCCAGTCGCCGCGAAAGCGGTCGGGTAGCGGAACCCGGTAGTACTCGGAGCACACCCAGGGGCCCCGAACCAGCACATCGCCCATCGCCTCGCCGTCGTGGGGCAGCGGCCGGTGCCACTCGTCGAAGATCTCGACCTCCAGGCCAGGCAACGCCTGGCCGGCCTTGCCCACCTCCTCCAGGTACGCGTCGGGCGCCACCCTCGAGTCTCCTTTGCCCGGACGCGGGATGCGGCGCGAAAACGTGGCCAGGGGACTCGTCTCCGTCATGCCCCACTCCTGGATCATCTCGACACCCAATGTGTCCCAGTACCACCGCGCCAGCGACGCGGGCACCGCGGAACCGCCGCTGACGATGCGGGACAGCCTCGACAGGTCGAACCGGTTCGGCCGCTCCAGGCAGGCTGTCCGCAACCCCTGCCAGACCGTGGGGACGCCGGCGGCCAGGGTGACGCCCTCGTCCGCCAGGAGCCGCCCCAGCCGCTCGGGATCCGTGAAACGATGGGGCATCACCTGCCTGCAGCCAAGCATCAGGGCAGCCCACGGAAACCCCCAGCCCATTACGTGGAACATGGGAACCGCGCCGCAGACCGTGTCCGTCGCAGACAGGCCCATGGCGTCCGTCAGGCACATGGCGATGGTGTGCAGGTACTGCGAGCGGTGTTCGTACTCCACGCCCTTGGGGTGCCCGGTCGTGCCGCTCGTGTAGCAGAGGCCGAGCGGCGCCGGCTCTTCCATCAGGGGCCACTCGAAGCGGGTCGGCCAGGGGGCGAGGAAGTCCTCGTAGTCCGTGGCCGCGGGCAGCGCCGTGGACCAGTTCTCGAAGCCCTCCTCGGCGGCGACCACGACCGCCTCCACACTGGGCAGCCGCCCGGCGAGCGGCGCAAGCCGCGGCAGGAGATCGGCGTCCACGATCAGCAACCTGCTCTCAGCATGGTTGATGACGTACTCGAGGTCCCGGCCGCCGAGCCGGATGTTCAGGTTGTGCAGGACGGCGCCCATGCCCGCAATCGCGAAATAGGCCTCGAGGTGCCGCGCGCCGTTCCACATGAAGACGCCGACGCGGTCACCGATGCCCACGCCGGCGTCGCGCAAACCGTGGGCGAGGCGATGGGCTCGCTCCACCGTCTCCCGCAGGCTCTGTCGCCGCGTACCGTCAGCCGTAGCCGTGACGATGTCCGCCTCGGGAGCCAGGGCTGCGCCCCGCTCGATGAGGCGCGACATCAGCAGTGGTGTGCGTTGCATGCCCATGGGAGTTGCGCGCGGCGCGAGGGCCTCCTGGTGATCTTATCCGGCGCCGGCGCGCGGCGACAGCGACGTGCGGGGCCGGTCCTCGGCGCTTCGGACGCAGTCGACCCATCGTCGGCGGCCGGTCCACAATATGA
>VXNE01000032.1 GCA_009840715.1 Gammaproteobacteria bacterium | reverse complement strand
CCTGGCTCCGTGGGGGGCCACCCCGATGCCGTGTGCGCTCGGATTCGTTTGCGCGATTGCGGCCGGCAGCGCCTGAACGGCGCCGACCGCTCCTCCCGGCGCGACCGGCAGGCCGAGCACGGGGAGAAGCTGCATCAGCACGATGATGATGCCGATGCCCGACATGAACCCGGAGACGACGACGTGCGGCGTGTAGGCCACGTAGCGGCCGATGCGCGAGACACCGAGGAGCACCTGCAACAGGCCCCCCAGCACGACGATCGTCAGGGCCTCGGCGAGCGTGCCGGCGTGCGTCGTCACGATGACGGCCATGGCCACCGTCATCGGGGCCGTCGGGCCGGACACCTGGGAGCGGGTGCCGCCGAACACCGACGCGAAAAAACCCACCGCTATGGCGCCGTAGAGGCCGGCGGCCGCGCCCATCCCCGAGGCGATGCCGAAGCCGAGCGCGACCGGCAGCGCGACCACCGCGGCCGTGACGCCTCCGAACAGGTCGCCGCGCAGCGTCTGGAGGTCGTATTGCATGCCTCTCGGGCTTCGGTCAGTCACTCGGGTCCGTCGGGAGGTCTTCGTCCCGCCAAATCTGCCGGCCGGGGTCGGGAACCGCCTGCGTTTCCGGGGGTCCCCCGGGGCGCGGTGCCGCCTTCACGCCGGCACCGCGGGTCAATCATAGCCCGTGGCGTCGCGGCCGCGACACCCGCGGCGCGGACGGTCCGTTTCAGGGCGGCCAATTGCGAAGTTCGAGATAGGGGGCTAGCGAGGCCGCCTACCCAATTCGGAGATCGATGTCAATGTTCCAACTTCTCCGGCCGGACGTTACAGTAGTCGGTCGCAGGGGAGGAACTATGGCAAACAAACCGCGTACGGATGCGGCCATCGCCCGCACCAGGGAGCAACTCGCGGCAGATGTGGACGCATTCCTCAAGTCGGGCAAGAAGATCAAGCAAATCCCCATGGGGGTAAGCGGACAGGGCCCGTCGAGCAGTGGACGCAAACAACTCGTCTTGAAACCGCGTCGGGCTTGAGCGCCGCGCGACACACCCGAAACGCCGGAACCCGAACCCCACGAGACGCCGGCAACACAACGAGGCGACAGCGCCGTTTACGGCGACCGAGCGGTTCACGCATCACGCAACCGGGCGCATGTACGATTCATCGACGGACCGCTTGACCACCACGTTGAGCGGCGGACGGCTGACGGTCCGCTTCGACGACGGCGACGAGAACCGCATCGACTACGCGGTGCTCGATGCGCTGGCGTCAGTGTGCCGCTCGGCGGCAGACGACCCGGAGGTCCGCGTCCTGGCCCTGACCGGCGCCCGCGGGACCTTCTCCGCCGGTGCCGCGGCGGACATGGGGCGTTGGCCGGATCGCTTCGGACACCGCAGACCCGAGGGTTCCCACGGCCCGGCTCCGCTTCCCGAGCAGGACGCCGTGCGTGCGCTGCGGTCCCTGATGAAACCCACCGTCGCCCTGCTCGAGGGTGCGGTCTCCGGCCTGGCGCTCGATCTCGCCTGCGTCTGCGACCTGCGCCTGGCGCTGCCAGATGCACGCATCGGCGACCCGCGCGTACGTAGCGGCACCGCCGCCTCCACCGGCATCGCGTATGTCCTGCCACGGCTGATCGGCCAGTCCCAGGCCATGCGCATCCTGTTGCTCGGCGAGACCCTGGACGCGGCGGAGGCGCTTCGTATCCGGCTGGTTCACCAGATCGTGGAGGCCCCGGAGGCGGCCGACGCAGTCATTGACCGGATCGCCACCATGCCGACGCGAGCGTGGGAAGTGCACAAGATGCAGGTGCTCGGACAGCTCGACCTCGACTTCGAGTCCGCCATGGTCCACAGCCTCGGCGTCCGCCAGACGCACGTCATCGAGGACCGCCTCGAGGGCGTGCAGGCATGGCGCGAGCGGCGCGAGCCGCGCTTCACGGGCCGATGACTACGGCGCGATGACGGACGGCGACCTCCTGCTCGTCGAGGACGACGGCGCGGTCCGGCACATCCGCCTCAACCGCCCCGAGAAACTGAACGCCATCGACCCCCTCCAGCACGAGCGCATCGGCCGTGCCTTCCTGGACGCCGACGCCGATCACGGCGTACGCGCAATCGCCTTCTCCGGGGTGGGTCGCGCCTTCTGCGCGGGCGACGACCTCGGGGCGGACTCGAGGTCCTGGCCGGACCGCATGCGGAACCGGCTCGTCGACCTCGACCTCGGGCTCGGCCCTGCGCTGCTGCTCGAGACGGCGGGCTGGGTCCGTCACGTCGGCAAACCCACCGTGGCGCTGCTGCACGGCGCCGCCCTCGGCTCTGGCTACGACTACAGCCTGTCCTGCGACTTCCGCCTCGCGACGGCGGACGTGAACTACGGGGACCCGCGCATCCACCGCGCGATGTGGGCCGCCGAGGGCTGGTCCTACAAGCTCGTGCGGCAGGTGGACCAGTCGGCCGTCACGCCGATCGCCTACCTGGGCGAACGGATGGATGGAGCCAGCGCGTACGAGTACGGTCTCGTCCACCGCGTCTACCCCGCAGGCAGCGACCTGCTAGAGGAAGCCCGCCCGTTCTTGGCGGCCCTGGCCGCCCTCGATCCCGACGCCTACCGCGAGACGAAACGCGCCATACTTGCGGGTGTCGACCTGCCCTTCGAGGCATCGCTGCCATGAGCATGGAACTCGCCGATTTCGATCCGATGCGCTCCGACGCCCCGCTCATCGTCTACATCGACTTCAAGAGCCCCTACGCCTTCATTGCCAAGGATCCGACCTACGCGATCGAGGATCAGCTCGGCATCGAGATCGACTGGCGGCCGCTGACCCTCGACATCCCGAGCTTCCTGGGTTCCGCGCGCCTCGACGCGCAGGACAGGGTGGTCGAGCAGAACCGCACCGCCGAACAGTGGCAGGGGGTGCGATACGCCTACCGCGACGCGCGACGCTACGCGCGCCTGATGGGCTACATGCTGCGCGGCACCGTGAAGATCTGGGACACCTCGCTCGTGCACATCGCCATGATGTGGGCCAAGCGCCAGGGGCGCGACATCCTGCGGCGCTACACCGACATCACCTACGAGCGCTTCTGGCGCCGCGAACTCGACGCGGAAGATCCCCGGGTCGTAACTGCCGTACTGGCGGAAGCGGGGGCCGACGTCGCGGGATTCGAGGACTTCCACAAGGGCCCCGGGCGAGACGAGCACGACGCGATGCAGGCCGCGACCTTCGACGCCGGCGTCTTCGGCGTGCCGGGCTACGTCGTGGAAGGCCAGTACTTCTGGGGGCGCGAGCACCTGCCGATGGTGCGGTGGATGCTCACCGGACGCGAGGGGCCAGCGCCCGATATCGCGTACCGCCGGTTGGGGGGTACGGATGGCTGACCCTTTCTCCGCTACCGCCGCCCTCACGGTGGCCTTCGACATCAAGAGCCCCGAGTGCTACCTGGCGCTCGCGCCGACGCGGTCCCTGGCCCGGGAACTCGACCTCGATGTCGACTGG
>VXNE01000543.1 GCA_009840715.1 Gammaproteobacteria bacterium | reverse complement strand
CGCCTTTACGAAGCCGTCTACGCCAGTGACGAGTGGACCAACGACATCGCCCCCAGGGTGGGCGAACTGATCGACCGCGACGGCATCAACGTCCAGCGCATCGTGCCCACCCCGAAGTCCGTCGCCCAGTAGTCCCGTGGGCAAGGACATCAACGCAGCGGTCCGCGAGGTCTGCCTGTCGTTCCCCGAAACGGAGGAGCGGCCGTCGCGCGGCTCCCCCGACTTCCGCGTGCGCGACAAGACGTTCGCGACCTACGCCGTCAACCACCACGGCGACGGCAGGATCGCGCTGTGGCTGAACGCGCCGGACGGCGCGCAGCGTTTCTACTCCGAGAACGAAGCGGAGTACTACTTCGTGCCGCCCTACGTCGGCCCCAGGGGCTGGCTGGGCGTGGAGCTCGACAAGGGCCTCGACTGGCGCACGATCGCCCAGCGCGTGCGGGAAGCGTACGAGAAGGTCGCGCCCGCCTCGCTCGTGCGTGCCATCGGCCAGACCATTGCCATCGAACCGCCTACGGAGACCATCCCGGACGAGCAGTTCGACCCGCTGCTCGCCCCACACGCCAAGGCGCGGCTCGAGACCCTGGCCGAAATCTGCCTGGCGCTCCCCGAAACCGCCGAGGGGAAGCAGTTCGGCACGCCCGTCTTCCGCGCCGGCAAGAAGACCTTCTGCGGCGCACACCGCTACGGCGGGCGCATGCACATGGAGTTCTGGGTGGGGAGCGACCGGCAGGCCATGCTCACGTTCGACCGGCGTTATTCGATTCCGAGATACACCGGCCACAACGGCTGGATCAATCTCGACGTGGAGGAGCAGGTGGACTGGGACGAAGTGCGGGGCCTCGTCCTCGAGAGCTACCGGCACTTCGCGCTCAAGCGCATGCTGAAGGCGCTGCCCGCGGAGGCGTGACCCGTCCCGGCGTCCGCACCGCGAGCCGCCACCGTCAAGTCGCAAGTCAGGAGGAGAGATGACCTATCGCGTACTGTGGCCACGGGCCTTCGGCCGCAACCAGGAAGTGGAGATCGAGGCGCTGGGCGAAGGCTTCACTGCAGAGTTCTGCCGCGGCTTCGACGAGGTCACCGACGAGCAGTGGAGCGAGTGCGACGCCATCGTGGGCGTCTCGCCGCCGACCGAGTACCTCCCGCGCATAGGGAAGTGCCGCATCATGGTGAAGACGGCGGTCGGTTTCGACGACGTGGACCTGAAGGCCTGGGGCGATGCCGGCATCCCGGTCTGCAACACCCCGGACTACGGCACGCGCGAGGTCGCGGACCACGCCATCGCGCTGATGCTGACCCTCACCAAGAGCATCGCCTTCCACGACGAGAGCCTGCGCGCCGACCCGGTCGGCAACTGGCGCCCCGCGCTCAATCCCTACGGCCGGCGCCTCTCCGAGTGCACGTTCGGCGTCGTCGGCCTCGGCCGCATCGGCACGACCGCCGCCCTGCGCGCGAAGGCGTTCGAGATGGACGTCGCCTTCTTCGACCCCTATCTGCCGAACGGCATCGAACTCGCCCTCGGCGTACGCAAGGTCCAGACCCTCGAGGAACTGATGCGCCAGAGCGACATCGTGAGCGTCCACACCCCGCTCAACGACGAGACCCGCAATATCCTGGACGCTGCGGCGTTCGCCGCCGCGAAGCCCGGCATCATCGTGATCAACACCGCGCGGGGTCCTCTCATCGACCTCGACGCCCTGCACGAGGCCATGAGGAACGACGTAGTGCTGGCCGCCGGCCTCGACGTGCTGCCCGACGAACCGGCCAACCTGAACGACCCGCTGATCGCCGCGTGGCACCGCAACGAGGAGTGGATCCGTCACCGGCTCGTCGTCACGCCGCACTCGGCGTTCTTTACGCCCGAGAGCATCCGGGACATCCGCGCGTTCTCGGCGCGGACCGCGGCGCGTTACCTGCGCGGGGGGCGGCTGGAGAACTGCGTGAACGCGGAGTTTCTGGTGAATCCGCGGTAGGGGAGCGGGACTCGTGGTCTCCGACCTCCGACGGTATGGGAGGTGCCCGGACGATGATCGCCAAGCGTCACGAGAGTAGCCCGACGCGGGGCGACGCTCGCGCCCGAGCCGGCGCCGCTGCCGAACGCCAGATGGCCCACTACCTGCAGCGTGCCTTTGCGCAGAAGGCCGACATCCAAGTGCTGCACAACGTGCGGCTGGAAGACCGGAAGCAACCGGAGCACGACGGCTCGCCGGGCGTCTGCCAGATCGACCACCTCATCCTGCACCGTTGGGGGTTGTTCATCATCGAGAGCAAGTCCGTGATCGAAGAGATACGTGTTCGCTCCGACGGGTCCGGTGGCGACGAGTGGACTCGCACGTACGCGGGCCGCGAAGTGGGCATGGCTTCGCCGATTCAACAGGCGGCGGCAGGGACAGTTCCTGCGCAAGTATCTCGAGCGACACCGGGAAACGTTGCTCGGCAGGGAGCGGTTGGGGCTACGCACGCTCGCCAAGGTCGTTCGCGGGACCGACCAGCGCGGCTTTGCGTCCGCGCCAATTCAGTTGATCGTCGCGGTTTCGGACCGGGGGAAAATAGAACGGCTAGGTGGGTGGAAGGAACCTCGCGAGCCTCTCGCGGTCTTCGTGAGCAAGGCTGACCTGGTCCCCGAGAAGATCCAACAGGAGGTCGACCGACATCGCAAGGAGCTCCTCGCCGACAACGAGTACGGCTTCTGGAGCATGAAGGCGGACGAGGTGGAGTCGGTGGGCGTGTTTCTCGCGGCACGGCACACCGATGGCTCCGAAGCCGGACTACGCCCCAGCAACCCTCCCGGCAACGCCAGCCAGGATGTCGCCGGCGCGCACTACGAACCCTCATCCGACCAAAATGGTGCCAAGTGCGAACATTGCGGCGCCAGCACGCTCAGCGCGCGTTGGGGCAGGTATGGGTACTACTGGACGTGCCGCGCTTGCGAAAGGAACACCCCGATACCCACCGTCTGCTCATCGTGCCAAACGAAGGGTCGGCGCGGCGATCCCGTTCGAGTGCGCAAAAGCGGCTCGACCTTCCGCCGCGAATGCAGCGCCTGCGGCTACTCAGAAGTAGTCTGGACAGAACCATCCCCGAGTAGCAGCCAAGGCGAGCCCTGACCGGCTCAGCCCACCGCCTTGAGTTCCGCCCTGTCCACGACCCGCTCCCGCAACTCGGAACTCGAGAACGCGTGGGGCCGCTTGTTGAAGTAGCAGCGGTCGAGGGTCTCCTCGCGTCCGGTGAAATCCTTCTCTCGGTACTCCTCGCCGAGGATGCGCACATCCCAGTCCAGGCTGCGCAGGATCTCGAGGACGTGGGCCTCCGTGTCGTAGACGATCGTCTCGTCGACGTAGCGGCACGCCGCCACCTGGATCTGGCGCTCCACGATGCTCTGCACGGGCCGGTTCTTGTCCGGCCGGTCGATGCTCGGGTCGCTCTGGATGCAGACGATGAGGTGGTCGCAGACGGTCTTGGCCTCTTGCATCATCAGGACGTGGCCCGCGT
>VXNE01000646.1 GCA_009840715.1 Gammaproteobacteria bacterium | reverse complement strand
CAGAGCCACGCGCTCGACATGATCCTCCCGGGGGGCGGGGTCTCCGGCGAGTAGGAACGGATGATGGGCCTCGCCAACCGGCTGACGGACCCCGGCTAGGCGCTCCACGGCGCCGTGGAACTCGCCGAGCAACTCACACGGTTCCCGCAGCGGTGCATGCTGAGCGACCGGCGCTCCGCCATCACGCAATGGAGCCGCGGCATGGACGAGGCGCTCTCGCAGGAAGCGCTGCTCGGGCGGGAGGTGATCAAGTCGGGGGAGACCGTGGCGGGGGCGGCGCGATTCAACAGCGGCGCCGGGAGGCACGGGGATTTCTCCGACATCTGAACGGCCCGCGCGGCCGGTTACGGACGGATCGCCTGGTCCAGCAAGTCCCGGCTCGAGCGGTCCATGGGCAGTTCCAGGGCGCGGCGCCGTCCCGGCTCGGACATCTTCCGCCACGTCCGCCGCAGGATCGCGACGACCCGCTCCGGTTCGCGCCCGGCCGCAAAGCGCGCCAGTTCGGACTCCAGGAACACCAGGCAGGCGCAGTCCTCCAGGGTCTGCGCTTCCGGTTCGCGGAGGCGGTTGCGCTTCATCATGAGCGCCTGCACGCGCTCCGTCGTGGCGGCGTCGACGTCGTGCGATCCGAGGAGCCTTCCGACGGCCTCCGCCTGGCGCCGGGCCGCCTCCGCGCGCCATCGCAGGTAGCCCTCGCGACCGGGCGGGAAGTCGCTGCGCGGGTACAGCCAGCGTTCGAAGTGCTGTGCGCGCACCGCGATCCGGAGCGCGTCCGAAGGTGCCTTCTGCAGGGCTTCGAGATGACCTGACATCGCCCGCGCGTAGGCGGCTTCCCTGCCCGCGGGATCCTCCGCATGACGCCGGTCGATGGTCTCTACGATGCGCTCCAACAGCAACTGGTCCACGATCGTCAGAGGATCAGCGGCGGTTCGTCCAGCACCGCCAACTGCTCCTTCAGCGTCAGGATGTGTTCGCTCCAGTAACGCGTCCCGCCGAAGTCCGGAAACGCCACGGGGAACGCGGGGTCCTGCCAGCGCCGGCCGATCCATGCCGCGTGATGGATCATGCGCAGCGCCCGCAGCGGCTCGATCAGCCGGGTCTCCTGCGCGTCGAAGACGTGGAAGACATCGTACGCCTCGACCAGGTCCGCGAGCTGCCGACTGCGATCGTCCCGGTCCCCCGACAGCAGCATCCACAGATCCTGTACGGGCGGCCCCGTCATGGTGTCGTCGAAGTCGACGAAATTCGGGGCGTCGTAGCGCCACAGCAGGTTGCCGAGATGACAGTCGCCGTGGATGCGGATATGGGTCCGCGCGGTCTCGAGCACCGGGGCGACCCGCTCGATCAACTGCGACGTCACCGCCCGGTACGCGCCGGTGAGTTCCGGTTCGATGAGGCCGCTGGCGAGCAGGAAATCCGCCGAGTCCGTCGCGAACTCGCCGACGGTCAGCCGCCGGCGATGCACGAAGGGCATGGTCGCGCCAACGGCGTGCATGCGGCCGAGGGCGTGACCCAGGATCCGCAGCACCTCGCGGTCCTCCACGTTGGGCGGACGGCCCGCCTGCCGCGGGAAGACCGCGTAGCGGAACCCCGCGTACTCGAACAGCGAGACGCCGTCCCGGCGGACGGGCGCCACGCACGGCAGGCCGGCTTCGCACAGTTCCCCGATGAAGGCGTGTTCCTCGAGGATCGCGGCATCCGTCCAGCGGTCGGGGCGATAGAACTTGGCGACGACCGGCGCGTCGTCCTCGATGCCGGCTTCGTACACGCGGTTCTCGTAGCTGTTGAGCGGCATCAGCCGCCCGTCCGTGCGAAAGCCGGCGCTGTCGAGGGCGTCGAGCATGGTCTCGGGAGAGAGACCCTGGTACGGCGTGTCAGACATCGTCCGCGGCGGCGCCCCCGCTACCAGGACCGACTGGCCGAGACGCCCAGCCGCATCGGTTCGCCGAGCTGCGTGAAGCCGCGGTCCGTGTACCCGTCGCGCGGATCGTTGCCGAACCGGAACCCGCGCACGAAGTAGTCCTCGTCCGTGAGATTGCGCGCCCACGCCGTGACGGACCAGTCGCGGCCCCGGTAGCCGGCGCTCACGTTCAGCAGTTCATAGGCTTCCGAGCGCTCGTTGTGGCTGTCGGAGAAGTAGAACTCGTCGCGGCCCGCGAGCTCCAGCCGCACGAAGTAGCCGTCGGCGAACGCGAAGCTGCCTCCGAGGCTGAACTGGTACCGCGGAGCATGCGCCTGCGTGCGGCCGTCGAGGTCCATCCCTTCGCCGTTGATGTAGTCCTCGTACTCGGATCGCAACAGCCCGGCCCGGGCGAAGAGGAGGACGTCGTCCGCCGGCGCGTACTCGATGTCGAGTTCGACTCCGCTGTTGGTGCCCTCCGCCGCGTTGCCGACGAAGTCGATGAACTCCGTGCTGCCGTCCTCGTGGAACTCGACGATGGAGCTGTCGATCTGCACGTCGTCGCGCCGCATGTGAAAGACGGCGCCCCGCAGGCGCAGGCGTCCTTCGAGCGCGCTGGCCTTCAGTCCAGCCTCGTAGTTCCAGAGGATCTCCGGATCGTAGGAGCGCAGGTGCGGGGGCAGGCTCCCGTCGATGTTGAATCCGCCCGCCTTGTAGCCACGCGAGACGGAACCGTAGGCGACGACGCCCGCGCCAAGGGTGCGATCGAGGGCCACGCGGCCGCCGACCAGGCTGTCGTCGGGCCCCGCGCGCACCCCCGCGCTGTCGTCGTACGACGCGGAGTGCCGCTCCAGGCGCAGTCCAACGGTCAGCGTGGACCGGGCGCCGAGGGCCGTTTCCGTCTGTCCGAACAGCGCCTCGCGGTCGATGCCGTAGTCGCTCTCGAAATCGGCGTCGATGAAGGTCGAGCGGCGCGTCAACTCGACGTCCTGGCGCATCGCGTACGCCCCGGCGGTCCATGCCGTCGAGCCGCCGAACAGCCGGCCGGCCTCCTGCGACGTCAGGCGCACCTCCGCGGTCACCGTGCTCCGGTCGCGCAGGTACTCGTCGGTGCCCGAGTAGCCCCAGGGGTGGAAGCCCACGAACACCCAGTCCGCATCGTAGCCGTACGCGATGTCCGACTCCGCCATGCCCAGGTGTGCCTGCACGGTGAACGCCGGGCTGCCCGACCACGTCACCGCACCCGACCCGTAGGCCGTCCGCTGGCGATCGTGGCCCGGCTCGTCCGCCAGGGTGGTCCGGACGTTGTCGAGCGAGAAAGCGTCGTAGCCGTTGTCGGCGTCGATGTACCCGGCGGACACGTCGATCACCGTCGCTGCGTCCGCGTCCCAGGACAGCCTGCCGCGCACGGTGGTCTCGTCGATGTTGTCGGTGTCGTCGGCGTTCAGGTAGTCGTTCTCGATGAAACCGTCCGCCCGGTCGGCCCGCGCCGCCAGTCGGCCGCGCACGCCCTCCCCCAACGGCCCCGCCACGACCGCGCCGGCCCCGAGCGCACCGTAGTTGCCGCTGGACCGTTCCACGCTGGCTTCGAAGGTT
>VXNE01000071.1 GCA_009840715.1 Gammaproteobacteria bacterium | reverse complement strand
GCCATGACGCTCTACCACGTCCCCCACCTCGCGCTCGGGGCGGAGTTGACCCAGAACTTCCACGAGCGCAACCGCGTCGTCGCCTATCGGCAGTTCTTCGGCACGGCGGGCAGTGCCGCGGTGATCGCGGTGGGCTTCGGCTACTTCTTCGCCGACGACATGGGCGGCCGCCTGGCCGTGGAGAACTACACGCCGTTCGCGATCCTGCTCGCCGTGCTCATGGCGGTGACGATCTGGTACTCGGCCCTCGGCACGCAAAAGGAGGTGCCTTTCCTGTCCGAGCCGCCGCCGCGGCCGGAACGCAAGGCGCTCGTGCTCTTCGTCACCGATTTCCTGGCGGCGTTCCGGAACCGCTCGTTCGCCTGGATGATCTCCGGCGTCCTGGTCATCTACATCATGTCCGGCGTTCACAGCGCGCTCGACATCTACATGTACCAGTATTTCTGGGAGCTCGACGGCGGCCAGATGATGCGCGTCAACCTGGCGCCCATCGCGGGACTGCTGGTCGGCGTCTTCGTCTCCGCGCCGCTCCTGCCGCGGATCGGCAAGCGGGCCGGCGTCATTCTCGCGGTCGCGGGCGTGGGGACCTGCACGATCGTGCCGGTGGTGTGCCGGCTCCTGGGCACCTTCCCAGACAACGGCACGGCGGAACTGTTCTACGCCCTGGTCGCCTTCAAGTTCGTGCAGGGGCTCACCGTGCAGCAGGCGTTCATCGCGGCCGGGTCGATGCTCGCGGACGTGGCGGACGAGCACGAACTCGACACCGGGACGCGCCAGGAAGGCATCTTCTTCGGCGCCATCTCCTTCTCGGGCAAGGCGACCTCCGGCGTCGGCACGTTGATCGGCGGCATCGGCCTCGATGTCATCGACTGGCCGACGGGCGCCGAGATCGTCTCCGCGGCGGACATCCCGGCCGCGACGCTGGTCGATCTCGGAGTGCTCTACGGACCGGTGGTCGCCGGATGTGCCGTGATCACGATCTGGTGCCTCTCGCACTACAACCTGGATCGCAAGCGGCACGCGGAGATCCTCGCGAAACTCGCGGAGCGGCGGCGGGCCAACGCGCTGGATGCCGCCGCCGGTAGCGGTGGCTGAGGCGCCACGTCCCCCGCCCCCGCCTTCACAAGTGCCCGGCCCGCCGGGTTTAATCGGGGGCGGACCCGTCACCGGAGCGACCCATGGCCTGGGATTTCGAAACCGACCCCGCCTTCCAGCGCGAACTCGACTGGATGGACGACTTCGTGCGCGAGGAGATCGAGCCCCTCGACTTCGTGCTCGGCCACCCCAACGACTTCACGGACCCCAACCGCAACAGGCTGATCCGCCCGCTGCAGGAGGAAGTGAAGCGCCGCGGCCTGTGGGCCTGCCACCTCGGCCCCGATCTCGGGGGGCAGGGCTACGGGCAGCTCAAGCTCGCGCTCATGAACGAGATCCTCGGCCGCGCGAAGTGCGCGCCAGTCGCCTTTGGCTGCCAGGCCCCGGACTCCGGCAACGCGGAGATTCTCGCCCACTACGGCACCGAGGCGCAGAAGGAGCGTTACCTGCAGCCCCTGCTCGACAACGAGATCTGCTCCTGCTACTCGATGACGGAACCGCAGGGCGGCGCCGACCCGAAGGTCTTCACCTGCCGGGCGGAAGCGATCGGCGACGAGTGGGTCATCAACGGCGAGAAGTGGTTCTCGTCGAACGCCCGCCACGCCCAGTTTCTCATTGTCATGGCGGTCACGGACCCGGACGCGCCGCCGTACGACCGCATGTCCATGTTCATCGTGCCCGCCGAGACGCCGGGCGTCGAGATCGTGCGCAACGTGGCGGTAGGCTACGAGAACCCCGGCAACCACGCCTACGTCCGCTACGACGACGTGCGCATCCCGCGGGACCACCTGCTCGGCGCGCCGGGCCAAGGGTTCATCGTGGCGCAGACGCGTCTCGGCGGCGGCCGCATCCACCACGCGATGCGCACGGTCGGCAAAGTCCGGCGCGCCTTCGACATGATGTGCGAGCGCGCGCTGTCACGGGAGACCCAGGGCGAGGTGCTGGCGCAGAAACAGCTCGTGCAGGCGATGATCGCCGACAGCTGGATCGACATCGAGCAGTTCCGGCTCTTCGTGCTGAGAACCGCGTGGAAGATCGACCGGATCCGGAACTACAAGGAGGTGCGCGCGGACATCTCTGCCGTGAAGGCGCAGATGCCGAAGGTCTACCACGACGTCTACGCGCGGGCCCTGCAGGTGCACGGGTCCCTCGGGCTGTCGACGGAGATGCCGTTCGCGGCCGGCGTGCTCGACAGCTTCCACATGGGGCTGGCGGACGGGCCGACGGAGGTGCACAAGGTCACCGTGGCGCGGCAGATCCTCGGCCGCTACCAGGGCACCGACGAGTTGTTCCCGGACTACCACTTGATCAAGAGGCGGGAACGGGCGCTCGCAAAGTACGCGGACCTGATCGAGCGCGAGGTGGCGGAAGCGTAGCGGACGGCCTGCGCCCGTCGCCGCCCGAGTGCGCAGGATGCACGCCCGCTTCCCGCATGGTCGCGGCCCGGCTCTGCCGAGCCTGGCGGCCATCGGTGTCGGCCTGCTCTGGGCCTGTTCGGGCCCGCCGGAACCGTCCGGCCACGCGAAGGCCCCCGACGCGCCCCTACCGCTCGCGGGGGCGCACAATCTGCGCGATCTCGGCGGACACCCGGCCGCTGACGGGCTCAGGATCAGGCGCGGGGTCGTCTACCGTTCCGATGCCCTCAGCCATCTGACCGATGCCGATCTGCGCCGCGTCGCGGATCTCGGCCTCCGAACCGTGGTGGACTTCCGCATCGACCAGGAGATCGAACTCGAGGGGCCCGACCGTTTGCCCGAAGAGCAGGACATCCTCCGGGTCAGCCTCCCCATCAATCCGGCCGACTCCGCCGGTTACCTCGAGAGACTGCTCGCGGGCCAGGTCGAAGAGGCAGCCGAGACCACCGAGTACATGACGGACCTCTATGCAACCACGGCGCTCGATCACGCCCGTGAGTACCGCGCGCTGGTGGATGCCGCGCTGGAGCCCGACGGGACGCCGCTACTGTTTCACTGCACGGCCGGCAAGGACCGGGCCGGAATCGCGTCCGCGCTACTCCTGCGGCTTGTCGGAGCGCCCATGGAGGTCATCGAGGCCAACTACCTGGCCTCTCCCGCCGCGCGGCTCCCGGAGGATGTCGAGCTGTTCAACGGCATCGATCCCGCTTTGCTGGAACCCATGCTCGGGGTCGATGTCGCGTACCTGCGCGCTGCCTTTGCGAAGATCGACCTGGCCTACGGTTCGTTCGATGCGTATGCCGAGACCGCCCTCGGCGTCGATGCGGACAAGCGACGGCGGCTCATGCAGTTGCTGACCGAGCCGATTGAGGGGTAGGCGGGCCGACCGGGCGGGGGGGCGCCCCCCCCAAACCGGGCCCCCACCCAGGCGCCCACCACCCCCCCCAGAGACGCGGAGGGGGCGCCCCAATGGGTGGGAATGATAAAACA
>VXNE01000414.1 GCA_009840715.1 Gammaproteobacteria bacterium | reverse complement strand
ACCCGCCATGACTTCGTCCGGCGGCGCAGCGGCGGCGGCCATCCGGGCCGCTCCCGGATGGTGGGGTTCCTCACGGGTTCGCGCCTGCCGGCGGCGAGCCGGGCGCTGCTCCGCGAGAGCGGGGCCATGGACGACGCCCTGCTCGGGCTCGTGCTCGACGGTGAGTGGCAGGCGGCGATGAACCGCCTGCATGCGCCGGGTCCGGACGCGGACGACGAGCCCGGCTGAATGGGCTTCCGCTGCGGGATTGTCGGCCTGCCGAACGTGGGCAAGTCGACGCTGTTCAACGCGCTCACGAATGCGGCAGTGGATGCGGGGAACTTCCCCTTCTGCACCATCGAACCAAACACCGGGGTGGTGCCTGTGCCGGACCCGCGGCTCCTGAGGATCGCGGCGCTGACGGACATGCCCCGGGCGGTCCCGTCGACCGTGGAGTTCGTCGACATCGCGGGATTGGTGCGGGGCGCGGCGGCCGGCGAGGGACTCGGCAACCGGTTCCTCGCCCACGTCCGCGAGATGCATGCCGTTGCACACGTCGTCCGGTGTTTCGAGGACGACAACGTCGTGCACGTCTCGGGCGCGCTATCGCCGCGGGAGGACATCGCGGTCGTCGAGACCGAACTGGCGCTGGCGGACCTCGAGACCGTGGAGCGGGGCATCGACCGGGTGCGTCGGTTGGCGGGTGTCGGCGATACGGACGCGCGCGCCAGGGTCGAGTTGCTCGGGCGCGTGGAGGCGGGCCTGAGCGCCGGTGTCGCCGTACGGGCCCTGGGGCTGGACCCGACCGAACGCGAGGCCATCCGGGACCTGCACCTGTTGACCGCAAAGCCCGTGATGTACGTCGCGAACGTCGCGGAGGACGGCCTGGAGGACAATCCGATGCTCGAGGCGGTTCGGGCGGCGGCCCGGGCCGAGGGCGCCGAGGTCGTGGCCGTCTGCAACCGCATCGAGGCTGAACTTGCGGAACTGGCCGCCGACGAGCGCGAGGAGTTCCTCGCCGCGCTCGGTCTCGACCAACCGTGCCTGGATCGGGTCATCCGCGCCGGCCACCGGTTGCTGGGGTTGCACGACTTCTTCACGGTCGGCCCGAAGGAGACCCGGGCGTGGACCGTGGCCCGGGGGGCGACGGCCCTCGAGGCGGCGGGCGTCATACACACGGACTTCGAGCGCGGCTTCATCCGCGCCGAGGTAGTCGCATACGAGGACTTCGTGGCGCACGGTGGCGAGCAGGGCGCACGGGAAGCGGGCCGGTGGCGGCTGGAAGGCCGCGACTACGTCGTCCGGGACGGCGATGTCATGCGCTTTCGCTTCAACGTGTGAGCCGCTTGCCCGGCGACCGCTCCGCCGTATAGCCTCGGACCGGCGCGTTCGCCTGGCCGGGATATGCAATCGTCAACCACCCCAGAGGACTTGGCCGTGGCCGCACCCGACGGCGCACCCGCGACGGCGCGCCGGCAGGGCGAGTCGGCATGGGACCGCGACCTGCGGCTCTGGACCGAGCGGAAGCCGCCGCTTACGCGCTACCTGCAGCATGCCGTCGCGAACAGCGGCAGGAGCCCCTTCTCCCTCGCGCGCGAGTACATCGGGCTCTCGCGCGGGCGCGGCAGGTTGACGCTCCAGGAATACGTGCAGTACGGCGTGTACGACCCGTCGCTGGGCGACGACGAGAGGAGCCGGTTCCTCACGGAGAAGCTGCACTGGCCGATCGTGCGGCGGTGCAACGACATCGCCTGGCAGGCGGCCACGGAAGACAAGTGGCTGTGCGCGCAGCTGCTCGAACGGGCGGGCCTCCCCCAGCCACCCATCCTGGCCATGATCGACACGACCGAACGGACGTTCCCCGGCACCCGCACGATCCGTTCGGACCGCGAGTTCGGCGAGTTCGTCCGTGGCTCCTGCCGTGACGGGACCGCCCTCTTCTGCAAGCCGAGCCACGGACTGGCCAGCTATGGCGCCTTCGTCGTGGACGGCGCCGAACGCGACCGGCTGCACGTCGAAGGGGAAGGCTGGATAGCGTACGACGCGTGTTTCGCCGAGTTGATCGGCGGGCACTGTTACGTCGTGCAGCCGATGCAGCGGAACCACCCGTCCCTCGCCCGTTACACGGAGCGGCTCGCGACGGTGCGCGTGTACGTGCTGCGGACCGATTCGGGCGTGAAGCTGCCGTTCGCGGCGCTCAAGATGGCAGCGCCCGAGCACGTTGCGGACAACTATTGGCGGCCGGGCAACCTGGCCTGCGACGTCGACCCGATCACGGGCAGCATCCGAAGCGCGCGGACCAAGGACGCGTTCGGGACCACCGACCATCTCGAGCACCCGCACACCGGAGTCCGGCTCGTGGGCGAACGGGTACCCAGGTGGGAGGACATCGTTGCGCTCACGCTCGAATGCTCCAGCATCTTCGCACCGGTTCGATACCACTCGCTGGACGTCGCGATCCTGGCGGAGGGACTGTCGATCATCGAAGTGAACACGGGAGGCGCGTTCAACATCCCACAGCTCGCCGCCGGCCGCGGCTTCCTGACGGACCAGGTGCTCGACCTCTTCCGAGCCTGTGGCTTCAAGGGTTGAGCCCCTGCGGAAGGCGCCTCGCTCCGAAGTTCTGCAGGGCCAGCAGCACGGTGGGCACGAGGCCGACCGCCACGATCAGGAGTGAGGCCGTGGACGCCTCGGCGATCCGTTCGTCCGAGGCGAGCCGGTAGGCACGTGTTGCCAGTGTTTCGAAGTTGAAAGGCCGCAGAATCAGCGTTGCCGGCAACTCCTTGATCACGTCCACGAACACGAGGAGCATTGCGGTCAGCAGGGCCGGGGTCAGGATGGGCACGTGGATTCGCGCGAGCACGCGCCCCGGGCCGGCGCCAAGGCTGCGCGCCGCGCCGTCGTAGTTGGGATGGATGCGCGCCATCCCCCCTTCCAGGCTGTTGAAGGCCACCGTCAGGAAGCGCGCGAGATAGACGAAGACGAGCGCGGCGCTGGTTCCCGTCAGCAGGAGGCTGGCATTCACGTCGAAGACCTGTCGCAGCCAGCCCGCGAGCGCCCTGTCGACGGCTGTGAGGGGCCCGATCAGTCCGACCGCGAGTACCATTCCGGGCAGCGCGTAGCCCAGCGTGGCGGTGCGGACGCCGGCGCGCAGGAACCGGGAGCGACCCTCCAGCCGCGCAGCGTAGTTCAGCCAGAGGGCGGACAGCGCGGCGAGTATCGCCGCCAGCGAAGCCACCGTGACGCTGTTGGTGACGTAGCCGACGAACGGCGCACCGAACGTCGGATCACCCGCGACCACGGCGTTGTGGACCAGCACAGCGCCCGGTAGCAGGAGACCGAGGGTTACGGGGGCGGCACAGACTGCCACGGCGAACGCCGCGCGCCAGCCGGTCAGCCGCACCCGCACGGGGGGTGCGTTTCTCGCGACCGGATTGGCGTGCAGCCCGCGCCGGGCGAGTTGCTCCAACACCACGAGCACCGCGACGATGAGGAACAGCCAGCCGGCGAGTTGCATGGCGGCCGAGTACTCTCC
>VXNE01000181.1 GCA_009840715.1 Gammaproteobacteria bacterium | reverse complement strand
CCGGTTCCGGGTCGGCCTGCGGAAGGGTGATCTTGATGAGCACCGGCAGCACTTCGAGTCCCTGGTCGACCGCGGTGATGCAGTTCGCGACCGACTGCGCTTCGACCCCCTGCGCGGCATCGACGACCAGCAGCGCGCCCTCGCAGGCCGCCAGCGAGCGCGACACCTCGTAACTGAAGTCGACGTGGCCAGGAGTGTCGATGAAGTTGAGCTGGCACTCGTGGCCGGCGCGGGTCGTGTAGCGCAGGGTGACGCATTGCGCCTTGATGGTGATGCCACGCTCCCGCTCCAGGTCCATCGAGTCGAGGACCTGTGCCTCCATCTCCCGCTCCGCCAGGCCGCCGCAGCGTTCGATCAGCCGATCGGAAAGGGTCGACTTGCCGTGGTCGATGTGGGCGATGATGGAGAAGTTGCGGATGTGGTCGATGACCGGCAAGGAACGCGCTACCGCCGTCAATCCAAGCGTGGGGATTTTAGCAGTCCGCGGCCCGCAACCCCGGCGGCGCTATACTCGCGGGCGCTATGAAACGGCAACACACCGCCGATGTGCTGATCGTGGGAGCGGGCGCGGCCGGCCTCGCGGCGGCGCTACGCATCGCCGACCGGGCGCGGGTCCTGGTGCTGTCCAAGGACGGCATCGAGGGCGGGTCGACGAACCGCGCGCAGGGGGGCATCGCGGCGGTCATGCATCCCCGCGACTCCGTTGCGCGGCACATCCGCGACACGATCCAGGCGGGCGCCGGCCTCTGCGACCCCGAGATCGTCCAGTTCGTCGTCGAACGCGGTCCGGACGCGATCCGTCGGCTGCTCGACTACGGCCTCACGCTGGACCGGGAGGGTCCGGACTTCCACCTGACGCGCGAAGGCGGGCACACCGAGCGTCGCGTGCTGCACGTCGCCGACCGGACGGGCCAGGCGATCGAGACGACCCTCGTCGAACGCGCGCTGGCGCATCCCGATATCGAACTGCTGACCGACCGCCTCGCGATCGACGTGATCACGGCGGAGAAATTCGGGCTCGCGCCCAACCGGGTCCTGGGCGCCTACGTCTACAACCGCTCGACCGAATCCGTCGAACTGATCCGCACGCCCCACGTGGTGCTTGCCACCGGCGGGGCGAGCAAGGTCTACCTCTACACCAGCAACCCGGACGGGGCCACCGGCGACGGGATCGCCATGGCGTGGCGGGCCGGCTGCCGCGTCGGCAACATGGAGTTCAACCAGTTCCACCCGACGTGCCTCTATCACCCGGACGCGCGCTCCTTCCTCATCTCCGAGGCGGTGCGCGGCGAGGGCGGACGCCTGCTGCTCCCGAATGGCGAACCGTTCATGGACCGTTTCGATCCGCGCGGCGAACTCGCTTCCCGCGACATCGTCGCCCGGGCGATCGACCACGAGATCAAGCGGCTCGGCGTCGACTGCGTCTTCCTCGACATCAGCCATCGCCCCGCTGACTTCATCGAGTCGCATTTCCCGACGATCCGCGCCCGCTTGCTGTCCGTGGGGATCGACATGGCGCGGGAGCCCATCCCCGTCGTACCGGCGGCCCACTACACCTGCGGGGGCGTGGTGGTCGACCGGTTCGGCGCCACGGATGTCGAGGGGCTCTACGCCATCGGCGAGACGGCCTGCACGGGGCTCCACGGCGCGAACCGCCTGGCGAGCAACTCCCTGCTCGAGTGCATGGTCCTGGCCGAGTCCGCCGGGGAACGCATCGTCGAGTCGATCGCCAGCGAGCCGCCCAGCGCTCCCGACCTGGCCGCCTGGGACGAGAGCCGCGTGACCGATTCCGACGAGGACGTGGTGCTCGCGCACAACTGGCTGGAACTGCGGCGGTTCATGTGGGACTACGTCGGGATCGTGCGCACCGACAAGCGCCTCGAGCGCGCCTGGCGCCGCATCGAACTGCTCAAGCAGGAGGTGCACGACTACTACGCGAACCACCGCGTGTCGCCCGACCTCATCGAGTTGCGCAACCTCATCCACGTCGCCGAGCTGATGGTGCGCTGCGCGCGCTCGCGGCGCGAGAGCCGGGGCCTGCACTACACGCTGGACTACCCGGCCACCGCGGCCCGCGCCGTGCCGAGCGTGCTCTATCCGACCGTCGACCCCCTGGATTTCCTTCAGCCGCCGGCCAGGGCGGCGCGCCGGAGCCGGGCGAAGTCCTGAGGCGGGAGCCGTCCCCGGCGCACCGGCAGCACGCGCCGGGACGTGGGGATCACCAGCCAGCCTTCCGTCAGCCAGCACCGGCCGGCCCGGGAGAGGACCCGGTCGCCGCGGCGCACTTCCAGGGCATCCTCGAAGGCGAGGAGGAGGTAGCGTTCGCTCGGGCGGGCGCGTAGCCACTTCCAGAGGAGACTGACCGCGGCTACCGCCGCCCACCAGGGCGACCAGAGCAAGGCGAGCAGGCCGCCCACGAGGAGGTGCAGGACGCCGACCGCCACGAACCAGTCGTGGCCGAGCGTCCAGGGGATCTCGTGGCGCGGGTGCTCCGCGACGTAGGCGCCTTCCGTTTCCGGGCCCGGGTTCAAGCGGGCGCCGCTTCCGACCCGCCACCCGCCGCCCGGACGCGCGCCACGATTGCCTCGAGGCGCTGCGGCGGAGCGGACCGGTCGTGCAGCCAGTCGAGGATTTCCCAGTCGTGGCACTCAAGCAGCTCGCGGTAGGCGCGCCGGTCCGCGTCGGAGAGTTCCGCGTACACGCGTTCCGCGAAGGGCACGAGGTAGAGGTCCAGTTCCAGCATTCCCCGCCGGCTGCGCCAGTACACGCGGCCCCGGCCCTCGCCGTCCGTCCCTTCCGCCATTGGAGCCGTTGCCGACCTCCGACAGGGTTAAACTCGAAGGATGATCGCACGGACGGGCACCGACGCATCCACCGCCGACCTCCCCCTGGCCGAACTGACGCTGGCCGGACCAGATGCCGCCGCGTTCCTGCAGGGTTACCTCACCTGCGACATGGACGCGCTCGACGAGGCGGCCGGGTTGCCCATGGCGTACTGCAACATCAAGGGCCGGGTCCTGGCCAACGGGTGGGCGAGCGGCCGGGCTGATCGGGTAAGCCTGATCGTCGACGCAAGCGTCGCGGAAGCCCTTTCCGCGCACCTGTCCAAGTACCTCCTGTTCTCCCGGTCGAAGCTTGAACGGGGGCCGAACCGCGCGCTCCTGGGCACGTCTCGGGGCAGCGCCATCGAGTTGCCGCCCCTGGGCCGGGTGCTGGCCCCCGCGGACGACGACGGCCCCTTCGCCAACCTGGACCGGCTCTGCATCGACACGGGATTCGCCGTCGTGAGCGCACCGGTGTCGGAACGGTTCCTGCCGCAGATGCTCGGCCTTACGGACATCGGCGCCGTGAACTTCGACAAGGGCTGCTACCTCGGCCAGGAAGTGGTCGCCCGCGCGCAGTATCGCGGAGAAGTGAAGCGGCGCATCCGGCGCTACCGGTACCGGGGGGGACATCCCGCCATTGGCGCGCCTACATCGCCCTCTGGAGTGGTGGTGCACGCCGCCGCCGACGATGGGGATGCGAC
>VXNE01000693.1 GCA_009840715.1 Gammaproteobacteria bacterium | reverse complement strand
GCATGATCTCGAGGACCTTGTCCGCGGCGGCGCAGGCGGCGGGATGCGCGGCGAACGTGTGGAACATCACGTTGATGTCGGATTCCGCGATCGGCGCGGCGATGGCTTCGGTCGCGAACACCCCGGTCAGCGGCGCGTAGCCGCCGGCCAGACCCTTCCCGGCGACCAGGAGGTCGGGTGCGAAGGGCCAGTGCTGGTACCCGAACGTCGTACCGGTGCGGCCAAACCCCGTCATCACCTCGTCCGCGATCAGCAGGATCTCGTGACGGTCGCAGATCTCCCGGATACCTTCCCAGTAGCCGTCCGGGGGGACGATCGCGCCACCGCTCGCGCCGACGATGGGTTCGCCGACGAAGGCCGCAATGGTGTCCGGCCCCTCGGTTTCGACCGTGTCCTCGAACGCCTCCAGGTAGTAGCCAACCGGATCGTTCCCGGGACATCTGAGCGGGTACGGTGTCGGCGTGGACGGATAGTCCTGGAGGGCTGGCAGCAGGCCCTTCTTCCGGGCGGCGTGCCCCCCCACGGCGGTCGTCGCCAGCGTCGTGCCGTGGTAGGAGATCGAACGCCCGACGACCTTGCGTTTCTCCGGCCGACCGACCGCGGCGAAGTGCTGGATGGCGATCTTCATGGCCGACTCGACGCCCTCCGAGCCGCCGCAGGTCAGGTGTATGCGGGTGAGGTGCGGCGGCAGCCAGTCCGCCACGAGGCGCTCGATGAGACGCACCCGGGAGGGTGTGTGCCACGGCGGCACGACGTAGCCCTCTTCCTCGGTCGCCTTGGCGACGGCGTTGCCCACCTCGGCCCGCCCGTGCCCGATGTTGGTGACGATGGCGCCTCCCGCGGCATCCAGGATGCGGCGCCCGTCGTCCATGACGAGGTATGCGCCCTCGCCGCGTCTCACGGACACGGGTTTGCCGAAAGGGAGGAAGGGGTAGTTGCTCATGGGACGCCTTGTCGAAAGCACGGCGCCGCGGTGCGCCGCCTGGTCATTCTAGCCCGCATCGCGACTACGGCATGCCTCAAGCGGAAGCTCCGGCGGCTTCGAAAAGGGCGAGCATCTCGTCGCGATACGGGCGGCGCTTGAGGTCCTCGTCCCGCGACGCTTCGTAGCCGGCGATCACCTTGCCGAGGAGATCCGACCGTTCGAGGAAGCTGCCCGGGCTGTCGAGCAGGTTCACCTGCCGGAACAGGGCGCGCATCACCTCGATGTCCGAGCGCGCCGCGTGACCCAAGCCTTTGCGGAACACGACCCCCCGGCGCTTGCGTTCGTCCACCGTGCCGTCGGCGTTGTGGAAGTCGAACGGATCCTCGCCGCGCTGCAGCGCCTTGTTGACGGCCAGGCTCTGACGGTCCTGCTGGACCTGCACGTCGTACCACGGGACCACGTCACGCTCGATCGCGGCCTCGAACGCGCCTGCCCGGTCGTCCGCATCCCGGTGTTCGGCCAGGGTGTCCGCCAGGGCGAACGCCGACACCCAGGCGAGGGCGCAGCCACGCCCCGAGATGGGGTTGGTATGCACGTGCGCGTCGCCGATCGCGAAGAAGTTGCGCAGGGCAGGGCGCCCGTCGACCAGGTAGTGCCGACGGGTGTTCTGGAGGTTTCCGTACAGGAACACCCTGCTGATGGGTTCGGAGCGCTCGGCCGATACCCAGTCCGCCGAGACCTCGATGGCGTTGGCGGCGGCGTCGAAGCCCGCTTCTCCGCCGATGGGAGCCATTGGCGCGTCCTCCGGATCCGCGGCCAGCGTCAGGGAAAACGTGCGGTTGTCGCTGCGGAAGAGGCCCGCCTTCAGGTAGCCGAGGTCGATTCCCTGGACGCCCCCGGCCAGTGACTGGCGCCCGTCCAGGGTCGGGTAGTCGGCGCCGTCCCGCAAGCGGTAGAAGCGCGACGTGTAGAAGATGCCGCACGGCTGCCGTTCCGTGTGGACCGCATCGAGGCCGGCCTCTTCGAACCAGTGGTCGGCGCGCGTATGCACTCCACTCGCATCCACCACGACATCGGCGTCGAGGGTGTGCTCGCCGTCCGCGCTGCGTACCCTTACCCCGGCGGCGCGACCATCCCCTGTCTCGAGGCCGCGGACGCGCGCGCCGTGCATGTACTCGAAGCCTCCCTGCTCCAGCATGTAACGCCGGAGCAAGTACTCGAAGACGACGCGCCGGCAGGCGAGGAACGTGATATCTCCATCCTCCGCAACCAGTTCCGGGTTTTCGAACGTGCTGCGCGCCACGTCGGAGAAGCGGAGTTCTTCCGCGCCGCTGGCGATCAGCAGTGCGTGGAACTCGGGTGCGTGCGCCTTGATGAGGTTGTTGAGCGGCGCCAGCAGGATGTGCGAGTGCCGCGTCTGCCCGGCCCCGGTCCGCCGCCACGCGTCCCAGGCGGCGAGATGGTCCGCCGGCATCGCCGCACGGTCCCGCTCGATGCAGGTGACGCGGAATCCGGCGCGCGACAGCGCCAGCGTCGCCCCGAGGGCGGCGATGGAGCCTCCGACGATGACGGCGTGCGTGCGGCGTGAATGCAAGGGAGGGATCGATAGACGTTGCGTGATGGCGACCGGTATGAGAAACCATCGGAGTCCGGAACACAAAACGCGGGAGGCGCAGGACCTTGCAGGGGATCGAACTGGACCGGGTGACCGCGTGGGCGTCGAGTCGGATACCGGAACTGGCGCCGCCGCTCTCCTTCTCGCTGATCGCCGGCGGGCACTCCAACCTCACCTACCGTTTCATCGACGCACGCGGCAAGAGCTACGTGCTGCGGCGCCCGCCCCTCGGGCACGTGCTCGAGAGCGCCCACGACATGGGCAGGGAACACCGCATCGTGGCGGCGCTCAAGGGAACGGACGTGCCCGTCCCGCCGGAGCACGGGTACTGCGACGACGTGGAGGTCAACGGCGCGCCGTTCTACCTGATGGGATACGTGGACGGGCTCGTGCCGCATGACGCCGCGGCCGTGGGCGACATGCCGGACGGGCAGCGCCGGTCACTGGGGGAACACGTGGTCGAGGTCCTCGCGGCCCTGCACGGCATCGATCCCGACGCGGTGGGGCTCGGCGACCTCGGGCGCAGGGAGGCCTACCTGGCGCGTCAGCTTCGCCGCTGGTCGAAACAGTGGGCGGCCACCCAGACCCATGACGTGCCCGAGATGGAGGAGAGCGAGCGTCTCCTGCGCGAGAACATGCCGGAACAGGTCGGGGCGTCGATCGCGCATGGCGACTACCGCCTGGGGAACATGATCGTCGGCGACGGGCGCATCCGGGCCGTGCTCGACTGGGAACTCTGCACGCTCGGCGATCCGCTCGCGGATCTCGGCTACCTGCTCAACAACTGGATGCAGCCGGAAGAGCCCGGCGCGGTCGCCGCGGCCACCGGGGCTGGCGGATTCGGCTCCCGGGAGTCGGTGTGCATGGCCTACGAAGAAGCCACGAAGCGCGACCTGTCCCGCATCGACTACTACCGCGCGTTTTCCCACTGGCGGCTGGCCGCCATCGCGCAGGGCGTCTACAAGCGCTACCTCGTCGGCGCGATGGGCG
>VXNE01000490.1 GCA_009840715.1 Gammaproteobacteria bacterium | reverse complement strand
TACATCTACACCAGTAATATCGTCTGCAGCGTAAGATTTGTATAAGACACACAACGAGGACAGCGACAGGGCCAGGGCCACCGCTCCACCGCCCGCGACGAGGTAGATCCACACGTAGTCGACGGCGAAGACCTCGAGGACCACCCAGAGCACGCCGAAACAGATGAGCGAGGTCATCGAGCCCACCGCGATCAGCCGGCCCAGGATGCGCGGCGCCTCCTGCAGGGACAGCCATTGCAGGGACAGGGACTGCTTGACGGTCTCGAAGTAGTGGAAGCCGACGGACATCACCACCGCGGTGCAGTAAAGCCCGTACTCGAAGGGAAAGAACCCGGTGAGCGCCGTGCCGATCCCGAACAGCGCGAGGGCGACGATGGCGAACGTCTGCTCGCGCAGCGCCAGCAGGACGAAAACCGCGGTGAAGGCGAGGAAACCGGGCACCTCCCGCAGGCTTTGCAGGATGCCGATCTCGACGCCCGTGAAGGCGGCGCGCTCCACCGCGAAGTTGTTGAGCAGCGCCTGCCACGCGGCGAAGCCGAGCGGCACCGCGACGCTCGCGACGACCAGCAAGCCGGTCGGGGTCCGGTATCGCCTCGGGATCACGAACGGCGCGCCGCGCGGGCGGTCACGTCACCGTGAACGTGACTTGCCCCAGGACGCCGTAGTCGGCCACATAGGCGCCGGACTGTGCGGGGTGAATGCCGCCGAGCGCCCCGGTGATCAGGAGCATGCCGTCGGCGAGCGGGCGTCCGAGGTCGCGCAGCGTCTCCACCATCCACGCGACCGCCGGCACGGGACCGCCCAGGGCCTCGTCGAGACCCGCCTGCAGCACGGTATCCCCGTCGCGCGTCAGCGTGACCGACAGCTCCGCGTAGTCGTCGCGCAGCGCCGACTGCGTCCCGGCCACAATCCGGTCCGCGGCGATGTTGCAGGCGCACAGGTTGACGCCGGTGGCGTCCTCGCGGCGCGAGAAGCCGATGCGCGGCACCTCGATGACCGGTCCGGCCGACCGCGGCGTGCCGTCGGCATCGACCACGACGCCGATCTCGCACTCGAGGCTCGCGCCGCCGCCGGCGAACACCGCGCCGGATTCCAGCCGTCCCGCCTCGTAGAGCGCCCCGACCAGCGGATGGTCGATGCCGAACTGGGCCTGGCCCGCCGGCGCGGTCAGACCCGCCTTGTACCCGGCGAGCGCATCGCCGGCCACGGCCCGCACTAGCGCCTCCTGAATCTGGTAGGCCGCCTCGAGGGTCAGGTCCTCCGGCATGGGCGGCAGGACCTCGCCGGCCTTGACGGCCGCCGCCATCGACTCGATCAGATCGTTCATGTGCCTCCCGCCGGCGTGGCGGACACCGCGCCGGTTAGATGTTCGCGCGCCCGTTCAGTTCCCGAAGTCCCAAGTCTCGCCGGCGTGGTAGCGGCGCAGGACGTTCTTCGCGATGAGGATCTTGTGCACCTCGTCGGGCCCGTCCGCGATGCGCAGCGTGCGCGCGCCCTGGTAGAAGCCGGCCAACGGCAGGTCGCCGGAGACGCCCTTGGCGCCGAACACCTGGATGGCCCGGTCCACGACGCGGTGGAAGGCCGCGGGGACGAAGACCTTGATCGAGGAGATGTCCGTGCGCGAGTCGGCGCCGATCTCCATCTTGTTCGCGCAGTCGACCACCATCAGCCGCGCCGCCTGGATGTCCATGTAGGAGTCCGCGATGAAGCCCTGCATGAACTGCTTCTCCTCGAGCTTCTCGCCGCCGTGCACCTCGCGCGTCATGATCCGCTCGACCATCAGGTCGAAGGTGCGCCACATGGAGCCCACGGAGTTCATGCAGTGGTAGATGCGGCCCGCGCCGAGGCGGTCCTGGGCGGCCTGGTGGCCGGTGCCGGTACGCCCGAGCTGGTTCTCCTTCGGCACGCGCACGTTGTCGTAGACGATCTCGCAGTGGCTCGACGCCCTGCCCCAGACCGGCACGCCGCGGATGATGTTCACGCCGGGCGTGTCCTTCGGCACGATGATCTGCGTCATCTTCTCGTTGACGCCGCCCGGGTCGTCCGGGTCCGCGGTGCGGCACATGACGATGTAGAAGTCCGCCGCGTGGCCGTTGGAGGTGAACCACTTGTGCCCGTTGATGACCCACTCGTCGCCGTCAAGGACGGCGCGCGTCTGGATGGAGCGCGGGTCGGAACCGGCGTTGTGCGGCTCCGTCATGGAGAACCCGGACTGCATGCGCCCCTCGGTGAGCGGGACCAGCCACTTCTGGTGCTGCTCCGGCGTGCCGTACTTGACGAGGATCTTCTGGTTGCCGGAGTTGGGCGCCACCACCCCGAACAGCGATGCGGCGCCGGGGCTGTACGCCAGCACCTCGTTCATGTAGGCGTGCTGCAGGAAAGACAGGTCCATGCCCCCGAACTCCTCCGGCAGGTGGGGCGCCCACAGCTTGCGCTGCTTGACCGTGTTCTGGATCTCGTGGCGCAGTTCGCGGGCCTCGGCGATGGCGTCCTTGGAGGCCCTCGCGCCGTCGTGCGTCCACCCGTAGAGCTTGTCCTCGAAGGGCAGGATGTTCTCGTTGACGATCTCCGCGGTGGCGAGCCGGATCTCGTTCACCTCGTCGTCGAGATGCGGTACGGGCTTGACGTTCATGGTCATCGTTCGGTTCTCCCCTTGCTTTCTCTTGCCTCGGCCGGGGCCGGCGCAAACGAGTAATGTACCAGCTTTCCGGGAGCGGCTGGGCCGGCGGCGGGACAGACACGCCGGCAGCCCCCGAAGCGGCGCCGCGCGGCGCGCCGAGGGTCAGTCCCGGCGACGTTCCCGAAGCGCCTCCTCCAGCTCCGCGATGCGGCGGTCCCGCTCCGCGATGCGGGCACGGGCGTTCTCCATGGCCTCGCCGAACTCCTGGTGCGTGGGCACGTACTCGCTGGTCGCAGGATCGACGAGGCGCAGGTCGAAGCCCTCGACGCACAACTCGAGGCCGAGCACGGGGCTGCGGATCGACAACCCGCGCGACGACTCGACGGAAGGGAGCGGTTCGTAGACGCCGTCCACCAGCCGGTGCCCGGCGAGCCCGGTCCGCAGGAACCGCCCGCGCGGATCGTGCACCCAATATTCGCCGACGCCGAGCGCCGCGTAGCGCTCCCGCTTCGCGCCGACGTCCGCCCGCCAGGTGCTCGGCGACAGCACCTCCAGCACGAAGTCCGGCATGCCGCCCGGCTCCTCCCACACCCGATAGCTGCCGCGGTGGCGGAAGCCCGACCGGAGCGCGACGAACAGGTCCGGCGCGATGCGGTTGTCCGGGTTGCCCTCCTCCACGTAGACGAACAGATCGCCGTGGACGCACACCTCCGGGTGGTCCCGAAAGCACCACCGCACCGCTTCGACGGCGTAGGCGCAGGCGTCCCACTGGTAGCTACTGTCCGGCAACGGCTGGCCGTCCGTCTCGGGGTAGACGATGCGGGTCCGGGCGGCGGTCTCGGCCATCTGCGGCGCCTGTGCGGTGGGGCGACCTTCCGTGTCGCGGTCGGCGGGACGGTAACACGACGCGCGGG
>VXNE01000653.1:2447-3538 GCA_009840715.1 Gammaproteobacteria bacterium | reverse complement strand
CGCGGACGCGCTCCGGCCCTGCATCTACGCCGGCGACGCGGCGCAGGTGGACTGCACCACGGAACGGCTGCCCTTCCTCGGGACGGAGTTCGTCGCGCCGTCGGTGGACGACGTGATGACGCGCGTGCTGGTTTCGCACCGCTGGATGGGGGACAGCCTGCGCGAGACGCTCGAACGGCTGCCGCTGGACCTTCGGCTCCTGACGCGCTCGCTCACGACCATCGTCATCGCCAGCGACATTCGCCCGGCCTACTACTGGGCCCGGACGGGCGCGATCTACCTGGACGCCGCGTTCTTCTGGCGCACCCCGGAGGAGCGGGCGGTGGTGACGATGGAAGAGGACTTTCGCGCCGGCTTCGGCCGGAGCATGCAGTTCTACATACCGTGGCGCTACGTCCGCAACAACATCGCGTGGAACGATCCCGCAGGCGCGGAGGGGCCGGCCCGGGCGGACCGGCTCCTGCCGTTCATCGCGTTCCTGCTATACCACGAGCTGTCGCACGCCGCCGACTTCATGCCGGCGACCGGGCTCGACGAGGTGGACCCTGCGGGGACCGCCCTCGATGCGATCTGGGCACAGAGGTTCTCCTGGCCTTCGACCCTGCTCGCGTCGGAACGGCCGCTGCGCTCCGGATTCATGCGTGCGCTCGCCGAGATCTTCTTCGCCGGCCGGTCGTCGACCAAGGCGGAAGAGGCCCTGTTGCCGGACGACGTCATCGACGCGTTCTCCACCGACGGCGCGGTCGACTTCTACAGCTACTCGACGCAGTTCGAGGACCTCGCCGACCTGCACGAGACGATCCTCATGAGCTACCACCACGACCTGGAGAAGGATGTCGCGATCGTCGGAACGGAAGCCGAGGAGCGCGGGGACGCGGTGGTGGCATGGGGCCAGCGCGGGCGGATGAGCGATCCGAACGTCATCGACCGGATGCGCTTCGTGATCGACGCGATCTATCCCGGGGACGCGCAGGAACTGCACGGCTACCTCGACACGCGGCCGGGGGGGGCGGGGCAGGGGGGCGGGGGGGCGCGGGGGGGTCGAGGGGGGGGGGGGGGGGCGGGGGGGGGTCGGTCGGCGCGGGGGGGCG
>VXNE01000653.1:0-2437 GCA_009840715.1 Gammaproteobacteria bacterium | reverse complement strand
CGACACGCGGCCGGCGCCGCTGCCGATGCGGCGCGGCGAGACCTGGGCGGAGAACGTCGTGCTGGCGGGCGGCGGGCGTTTCAATGCGCCGCCGCTGGGGAACGCAGGGGCTCGATCCTCTGCCGGGCCGGGACGTCCGCCACTCCTGGGTTGCCTGCGCGTTGACGGTCTTCCGGCGGAGTTGCGGGAACTCCTTGGCGTCGAGTAGCCTGCCGCGTTTTTCTCGGCCGCCGTCCCATGTCCGAAGTCGACGACTACCTGGCCTTCGCGCACGACGTACTGGCGGATGCCGGCACCATTGCGGCGCGGCACTTCCGCGGGGGCGGCGGCGTGGACAACAAGCGCGGCGCCGGGGGCTACGACCCGGTCACGGAAGCGGACAGGGGCGTGGAAGCCCGCATCCGGGAACGCATCACCGACCGGTTCCCCGACCACGGGATCGTCGGCGAGGAATACGGCGTCACGACCGGACACTCTCCCTGGAGCTGGATCGTCGATCCCATCGACGGCACGCGCGCTTTCGTCATGGGCCTGCCCGTGTGGGGGTGCCTGCTGGGCCTGCTCCGGGACGGAGAACCGTTGGCCGGGCTCATGCACCAGCCGGTGCTCGACGAGACGTTCTCGGGCGACGGGGAGCACGCCTGGATCGTGCGCGGGGGGCAGCGGCGCCGGATTCGGGTCCGCGCGGAGGCTTCGCTCGAGGACGGGATCCTGGTCGCGACGCACCCCGAGATGTTCAACACGGCCGATCTCGCCCGGTACGATGCGCTCGCGAGTCGCGTCCGACTGATGCGCTACGGCGGCGACTGCTACAACTACTGCCTGCTCGCCCACGGACTGGTGGACATCGTGGTGGAAGACCGCCTGAAGCCCTACGACATCCAGCCGCTGGTGCCGATCGTGCGGGGCGCGGGCGGGGTCGTGACCGATGATGCGGGCGAGACGCCGCGCGAGGGCTTCGTGGTCGCCGCCGCAAGCCGCGACCTGCACCGACAGGCGTTGGAGGCGATGGGCCGGTAGCGCCATACTAGGCGGCGACACAGGAACGGCATGTAATCCGTGGCCGAGATCGTCTGTTGGAATTGCGGCGCGTCGCTCGCGGAAATCCCGCGGCCCATCAGCCGGCATGCCAACTGCCCGGCGTGCTTCGAGGACCTGCACTGCTGCAGGCTGTGCCGCCACTTTGCCCCGGGGATCACGGGCCAGTGCGAAGACGAGCGCACGGACCCGCCGATCCACAAGGAAACTGCCAACTTCTGCGACTACTTCCGGCCGGTCTTCGGGGCCTACCGCGAAAGGACCGGTACGAAACGCGACGCCGCCCGGGCGCGTCTCGACGCCCTCTTCGACGCGCCGGAGGCCGCGTCGGACAATGCGGGGCACAGCGCTCCGGAAGTGTCCTCGAAGGAAGAGGAGGCGCGTGCGAAGCTCGATGCGCTCTTCGGGAAGGGCGACGATTCGTAGACGCCTGGCGCGCTGGATCGGCGCAGGGCGCCGCGAGCCCATCGCCGAGCCACTCTGGCGGCGGGTCGTCACGGAGTTGCCGCTGTACGACGGACTGACCGGGGACGACGTGGCGCGGTTGCGGGACCTGACCGGCCGCTTTCTCGCCGAGAAGCGTTTCTTCGGCGCCCACGACCTCGAGGTGACCGACTACATGCGGCTCGTGGTCGCCGCCCAGGCGTGCCGACTGGCGCTGCGCCTCGGCTACGAATACCTGCGGGCGTGCCGGACGATCATCCTCTACCCGGAGGGCTTCGTCGCCGAACGCGAGTCCCTGGACGAGGACGGCATCCTGCACACGGGCTACGAGGAACTGGACGGGGAGGCGATGTACGGCGGGGCAGTGGTGCTGGCCTGGGAGGAGGCGCGCCCCTGGCGCGGTGACGACGATGCGTTTGTCGGGAACGTCGTGTTGCACGAGTTCGCGCACAAGATCGACGAGTTGACCGGCGACCACAACGGCCTGCCGCCGCTGCGGCGCGGCATGTCGGTGCGGACCTGGTCATCGGCGTTCTCGACGGCCTACGACGATCTGTGCGCCGCCGTGGACGCGGAGGAGGAGACCCCCATCGACGAGTACGCCGCGGCGGACCCGGCGGAGTTCTTCTCGGTTTCCGTCGAGACGTTCTTCCTGGCGCCCCGTCTGCTTGAATGGGCGTATCCGGAAGTCTACGCGTGCCTGGCGGAGTTCTTCGACGAGGACCCCGCGCACATCGAGGAGGGAGCATGACGCTGCGCGTGATCGGAGCGGGTTTCGGGCGGACCGGCACGCTCTCGCTGAAACGGGCCCTCGAGACCCTGGGCTTCTCGAAGTGCTACCACATGGCGGAGGTGGCGGAGCACCCGTCCCACGTGGACCTGTGGCGCGCCGCCTGGCGCGGCGAAGACCCGTGGAGCGAGATCTTCCAGGGCTACGCGGCGGCCGTGGACTGGC
>VXNE01000446.1 GCA_009840715.1 Gammaproteobacteria bacterium | reverse complement strand
TGTCATGGGCGTTTTCAGCCGCCGGGGAAACGTCGAGCTGGCGGCGGACCATCTCGAAAGCTACCGGGTGGAGAACCTGCCCCCGCGCATCCGCGTTCCGCCCATCATCACCTTCGACAGCGGCTGGGCGGGAGTACTCGGCTTCCTGTGCATCCTGTGGGCGCTGCCGGCGCTCGAAGCGTGGGGACTGTTCGGCATGGACTGGCGCGGGGCAGGGCGCATGGAGGCCGCGCTGGTCCGCGACGGCGAGTGGTGGCGCACCGTCACGGCGCTGACGCTGCACGGCGACCTCGCGCACATCCTCGGCAACTCGCTGTTCGGGGTCGTCTTCGGCGTCATGGCGGGGCGTTACCTCGGTTCCGGGCTGTGCTGGCTCCTGGTGCTTGCCGCGGGCGCCGCCGGAAACGGGCTCAACGCGCTGCTGCGCCCGGACGGGTTCGCGTCCCTCGGTGCGTCGACCGCGACGTTCGCCTGTGTCGGACTCACGTCCGCGTTCGTCTGGCGCCGGGGCTACTTCCGGGGGCGTGGCTGGCGCCGCGGCTTCGCGCCCATCGCGGCGGGCCTCGCGCTGCTCGCGTTCACGGGCATGGGCGGGGCGAACACCGACGTGCTCGCGCACGTCGCGGGGTTCGGATGCGGCATCGCGTGCGGCGCGGCCATCGCACCGTTCGACATCCGGCGCCTGGGACGGTCCGGGCAGTACCTGGCAGGCGGCCTCGCGGCGCTGACCGTCGTTTTCGCATGGACGCTGGCGTCGTAGGACACTCCGGGACTATGGGAGGCACCCTCGACGAAGCGCGTTTGCGCCAGGAACTGGTCTTCCACTACGAGCGGGTCGAGGCGCTCGGGCTGAACGAACTCTCGTCGGGCAATCTCAGCGTCCGGTTCGGCGACGGGATGCTGATCTCGGCAAGTGGAGCGTCCGCCGAGAGCATTGCCGAAGAGTCCGTCGTGGAAGTGTCCCTGGACGGCGTCTGGGCCGGCGAGTTCAAGCCCTCGTCGGAGTGGCGCATGCACGCGGCCATCTACCGCCGGCATCCCGAGGCGGGGGCGGTCGTGCACACGCACTCCGACTACTGCGTCGCCGTGGCGAGCCACAACAGGCCGCTGCCGGGCTTCCACTACCTCGTCGGCGTGTTCGGCGGCAACGACGTCCCGTGCGTTCCCTACTCCACGTTCGGCACCCAGGCGCTGGCCGACGACGCGGCGCAAGCGCTCACGCACCGCACCGCGTGCCTCCTCGGGCAGCACGGCATGATCTGCCGCGCGCGCGATCTCGCGCGTGCGGTCAAGACGGCGCATCGGCTCGAGATCATGTGCCGCCAGTATGTGCTGGCGTGCCGGTTGGGGGAACCGGCGCGGCTGACGGACGCCGAGTGGGAGGAATTCCACCGGCGGGTCCGGGACGTTCCGTACGACGACGGCGGCAGAGCGGGCGAGGGGACATAGATGGGCAGGTACCTGATCCGGCGGCTGTTGCTGCTGTTCCCGACGCTGATCGGCATCGTCACGCTGAACTTCTTCATCGTGCAACTGGCGCCGGGAGGCCCCGTCGACCAGATGATCGCGACACTCGCGGGCCAGGACATCGGGGGCGCCGAGGCGCGCATCGCGGGCGCCCAGACCGGGCCCCTCCCCACCGACACGGCGGTGCAGTCGCAGTACGCCGGCGCCCAGGGACTCGACCCGGAGCTCATCGCCGCCATCGAGAAACAGTTCGGCTTCGACCGCCCGCTCCACGAGCGCTATTTCAAGATGCTGGGCGACTACCTGACGCTCGACCTCGGGGAGAGCTACTTCCAGGACCGCCCGGTGATCGAACTGATCGCCGAGCGCCTGCCGGTGTCGATCTCCCTCGGGCTCTGGTCGATGCTCATCATCTACTCGATCTCGATCCCGCTGGGCGTGATGAAGGCGGTCCGCGACGGCACCCGCTTCGACGCCTGGACCAGCGGCGTCATCTTCGTCGGCTACGCGGTGCCGAGCTTCCTGTTCGCGGTGTTCCTGATCGTGCTGCTCGCCGGGGGCGCCTACCTGGATCTCTTTCCGCTGAAGGGCCTGGTGTCGAACGATTTCGCCGACCTCTCCGTGCCGGCCAAGGTCCTGGACTATTTCTGGCATCTCGCGCTGCCGGTGCTCGCGCTCACCATCGGGGGCTTCGCGACGCTGACCATGCTCACCAAGAACTCCTTCCTGGACGAGATCGCCAAGCAGTACGTGCTGACCGCGCGGGCGAAGGGACTCAACGAACGCCGCGTCCTCTACGGTCACGTGTTCCGCAACGCCATGCTGATCGTGATCGCGGGTTTCCCGGCGGCGCTGGTGGGCATCCTCTTCACCGGCGCGCTCCTCATCGAGGTGATCTTCTCGCTCGACGGGCTCGGCCTGCTCGGTTTCGAGGCGGTGCTGCGCCGGGACTACCCCATCGTCTTCGGGTCCCTGTTCGTGTTCACGTTCGTCGGCCTCGCGCTGACGCTGATCGGCGACCTTACCTACACCCTGGTCGATCCCCGCATCGACTTCGAGACCCGGTCGGCCTGATGGCGGAAGCCGTCGCGGGGGTCAACCTCGACGCGGTGCGGAGGTCCCGGATCTCGCCGCTGACGCGCCGGCGCTGGGCCAACTTCAAGGCCAACCGGCGTGGCTACTGGAGCCTGTGGATCATCGGATCGCTGGTGGTTGCGAGCCTCTTCGCCGAACTGATCGCCAACGACAAGCCCATCGTGCTCGGGTACCGGGGAGACCTGTACGTGCCGGTCCTGTTCAGCTACCCCGAAACCGAGTTCGGCGGGGTGTTCGAGACCGAGGCGCGCTACACGGACCCCTTCGTCCAGGACCTGATCGAGTCGGGGGACGGCTGGATGGTGTGGCCGGTCATCCGTTTCAGCCACGACACCATCGACCTCTACACGGAGGGCGCCGTGCCGGAGGCGCCGAGCGCCCGGCACTGGCTCGGCACCGACGACGTCGCCCGGGACGTGACGGCGCGGCTCATTTACGGCTTCCGGCTGTCGGTGCTGTTCGGGCTCGCGCTGACGCTCCTCTCGTCCGTCATCGGCATCACGGTAGGTGCGACCCAGGGGTACTTCGGCGGCCTGGTGGACCTCATCGGCCAGCGCCTCGTGGAGATCTGGGCCGGCCTGCCGGTGCTGTTCGTCATCATCATCCTGACGAGCCTGTTCGAGCCGAACCCCGTCGTCCTGCTGCTGCTCCTGCTGATCTTCAACTGGATGGCGCTCGTGGCGGTGGTGCGCGCGGAGTTCCTGCGCACCCGCAACTTCGACTACGTGAACGCCGCGCGGGCGCTCGGCGAGCGGGACTTCACGATCATGCGCAAGTACGTGCTGCCGAACGCGACGGTCGCGACGCTCACCTACCTGCCGTTCCTGCTGAACGGCTCCATCACCACGCTGACGTCGCTCGACTTTCTCGGCTTCGGGCTGCCGTCGGGCTATCCGTCCCTCGGGGAGCTGCTCGCCCAAGGCAAGGCCAACATCCAGGCGCCCTGGCTCGGGCTCTCCGGCTTCTTCACGCTCGCCATC
>VXNE01000282.1 GCA_009840715.1 Gammaproteobacteria bacterium | reverse complement strand
GGAGTGACCAAGCATTATGGTATGGGAGCGTGGGGGTTGTCCAAGCTCGGGCAACGCGTGGCGGCAGGGTGCGGATCGACGATTCAATCGACGATTTGTACGCCTCGAACACTGTCATACACTCCCCGGCACGCATCGTCGCTGGAGGGTTGAGCATGCCGGGACCGCTCGAAGGACTGCGCGTCGTCGAACTCGCGATCGCGATACAGGGGCCGGGGGCCGGCCTCTACTTCGCCAACATGGGCGCCGAGGTCATCAAGGTCGAACCGCCGTTCGGAGACGCGAGCCGTTATCACCGGGGCGTCAACTACCAGACGCTGCCGGAGGACGCCCTGTGCTCGCAGTTCCTCGCCATGAACAAGTCGAAGCGTTCCGTCGCGCTGGACCTGCACTCCGAGCTCGGGCAATCGGTGATGGCGAAGCTCCTCGGTAGTGCCGACGTGTTCGTCACCAACGTGCGCGAGGAAGCGTTGGAACGCATGGGCCTCGGCCTTGCCGACCTGGCGGAGCGGTATCCGAAGCTCGTGGTGGGACAGGTGAACGGCTTCGGTCCTCTCGGCGATGAGGCCGGCAAGGCCATGCTCGACGGCGCGGCGCAGGCGCGCGGCGGGATCGTGAGCATGAGCGGAAAGCCCGGGGAGGCGCCGACGCCGCCGGGGGCGGCGATCGCGGACCATGCCGGCGCCATGCAGATCGCCCTCGGCTGTGTGACCGCGCTCGTGAGCCGGTCGATCACCGGCAAGGGCCAGATCGTGCAGACGTCGTCGCTCGGCGGGCAACTGTGGCTGCAGATGTGGGAGTTGCAGCACTCGGCCATCACCGGCGTCCCGCTGTCGCGCGAAGGCTCCCACCACCCCAACATCAAGGGCCCTTACGGGGTCTATCTGTGCAAGGACGGCATCGCCGTGCTGCTCGTCGTCGCCATGACGGACGAGGCGTGGTCCGACTTCTGGATTTTCTTCGACAAGCCCGAGGTGGTGCTCATGGAAGAGTGGGACACCCCGGGGAAGCGCGTCGGGATGGCGGGCACCGACGACGGCGTCCCGGAGGTCCGGCAACACCTTCGCGAAGCGTTCGCATCGAAGACCTTCGCCGAGTTCCAAGAGTTCGTGGCGGGGCAGCCGGAGATCATCTGGGAGCGGGTGCGCGGCCACGGCGACGTGCTGACGGACCCGCAGAACCTCGCGAACGAGTACATCGTGGACCTCGATTTGCCCGCGACGGGCGCCACGCCGACCGTAGGTACGCTGATGCGCTACAGCGAGACCCCCACCGAACGTCCGCGGGTGCCGCCGGTGCTCGGCGCGGATACGGCGGAACTCATGGCGGAGCTCGGCTTCACAATGGAGGACGTCAAGTCCGTGCAGGACCACTGCGAGGCCGTCAAGGCGGAGATGTACGCCGCGCTGCTGGGCGATCCCTGATCTTGTAGAATCCGGCACCCGTTTTCTGCGAAGGGGAGGGTTCCATGGCGGGTCTGGCAGCCGGCAAGCGGCTCAAGAGCACGGTCTGCAACACGGAAATCATGGTCATCGCCGCACCCGGCGGCGAGGTCGACCTCACCTGCGGCGGCGCGCCGATGAGCGCCGACGGCGCCGGTAACGGCGGAAGCGTCGCAGGGGATTTCGCCGAGGGCACAACGCTCGGCAAGCGCTACACGAACGAAGAGGGCAACCTCGAGGTCCTCTGCGTGAAGGCGGGAGACGGCTCTCTCGCGCTCGGTGGCGTCGCGCTGAAACTCAAGGACGCCAAGAAGCTCCCGAAGACCGACTGAAGGAAACCCTCGCATGAACGTCATGATGCTGCTGGAAATGGCAGCGTCGGGGTTCGGCGAACGCGTGGCATTCGTCGATGCGCAGGCAGACGCATCGATTACCTACCAGGAACTCTACGACGCCGCGGGTGCGGCGGCGCAGACCCTCGCCGCGTCGGACGCCGAACGCTTCGTGATGCTGGACGTCACGAACCTGTCCATTCCCGTCGCGCTCTTCGCCTGCGGGTGGGCCGGCATTCCCTACGTACCGATCAACTACCGGCTTACGGATCCCGAGATCGACGCCCTTATCGACCGCGTGAAGCCCGCGTGTCTCGTCGGGGATCCGGACCGCATCGGGAAGTGGGCCGGGCAGGACGGCGTCGAGACCCTGACGCGCGACGAGTTCCTGGGCCGGGCCCGGGCGGGTGACGCGCCCGAGCCCGCGTGGTCCATGGACGCCGAGGAAACGGCGTCGCTGCTCTTCACCAGCGGCACGACCGGAACGCCGAAGGCCGCCGTCCTGCGCCACAAGCATCTCGTCTCCTACATCCTCGGCTCCGTCGAGTTCATGTCGGCCGACGAGGCAGACACCGCGCTCGTCTGCGTGCCGCCCTACCACGTCGCCGGCATCGCGGCCGTACTGAGTTCCGTCTACTCCGGGCGCCGGGTCGTGCAGCTCGCGAACTTCACGCCCGAGGCGTGGATCGAGCTCGCGCGTGCCGAGAAGGTCACCACCGCGTTCGTCGTGCCCACGATGCTGCACCGCATCGTGGACGTGCTCGAAGGGGAGTCGAGCGCGAACGTGCCCCATCTCGAGTCCCTCTCGTTCGGCGGCGGCAAGATGCCGCTGCCGGTGATCGAGCGGGCGATGGAGCTGTTCCCCGATACGGACTTCACCAACGCCTACGGGCTGACCGAGACGAGTTCGACCGTCACCGTGCTGGGCCCGGACGAACACCGCGCGGCGGCAGCCAGCGACGACCCGGTCGTGAAGCACCGGCTGACCTCCGTCGGCGTGCCGCTGCCCGGGATCGAGATCGAGATTCGCGACGACGACGGCAACGTGCTCGGCGCGGAAGAACACGGCGAGGTCTACGTCCGTGGCGAGCAGGTCTCCGGCGAATACGAGGGCCGGGGCAGCGAGGTCGACGAGGACGGCTGGTTCCCCACGCGCGACGCCGGCTATCTCGACGAGGGCGGTTTCCTGTTCCTCGAGGGTCGCGCCGACGACATCATCGTGCGCGGCGGCGAGAACATGTCGCCCGGCGAGATCGAGGACGTGCTCATCGAGCACGCGGCAGTCTTCGACGCCGCCATCGTCGGCGTCCCCGACAAGGAGTGGGGCGAAGCCGTGGTGGGCGCGGTCGTGCTGGAACCGGGGGCCGAAGCGGAGATGGAGACCCTGCAGGCCTGGGTCAAGGACCACATGCGCTCGTCACGCGTGCCCGAACGGCTCGAGTTCTGGGACGAGTTGCCCTACACGGAGACGGGCAAGCTGTTGCGGCGGATCGTGCGGGGAAGGTTGGCGCCCGGCTGAAACGGGTCTCCCAGCAACGACAAGCGGCTCCGACACGCGGCCGGCACGTTTCGTTCTGCGTGAGGGGCGAGCCGCCGCCCGGACTTGTGCAGATCAATAGTATGTCGGCCTGTATCGGAGGATATGGGAACCCATATCGTGAAGACGACCATGGAACTCTCGGACGGAGCTGGCGCATGCCGCAAAGGCGCATGCCGCGAAGGAGAACCTGACTCTTCGCGCGCTGATCGAGCGGGGTCTGCACATGGA
>VXNE01000255.1 GCA_009840715.1 Gammaproteobacteria bacterium | reverse complement strand
ATCCCCGTCAGGGTCAGGCCGTGGCGGCGACGCTGGCCGGAACCGGCGCCGGGACCGGAGGCGCCAGACGTTCGAGCAGGCCCTCCACGAACTCGAAGCGCGCCTCGGGCTCGGCCAGCGTCGCGGAGGAAAAACGCAGCGTGGTGGCGTCCTCCAGGCGGTAGACGTCGGCCTCACCCTGCACGAGGCCCACCACCGTCAGGGGATGTACCGGCGTGTCCGCATCGAAGTCGAGGCGGCCGGAAGCGGGTCCCCCGTCGATGCGCGCGATGCCGAGTGCTTCGCTCGCGAGCCTGATCTCCGTGCTGCGGAACAGGGAGCGCGCCGCCTCGGGCAACGCGCCGAAGCGGTCGATCACCTCGGCCTTGAGGTCGTCGAGCGCGTCGAAGGTATCCGCGTTGGCGATTCGCTTGTAGAGGATCAGCCGCATGTGTACGTCCGGCAGGTAGTCGTCGGGGATGAGCGCCTGGACGTGCAGGTTCACCTCGGGACTGCCGCGCAGCGTCGGCAGCGGTTCGTCCATGTCGGGGACGCGTCCCGAACGGATGGCGTCGACGGCGCGCTCGAGCATCTCCATGTAGAGCGAGAAGCCGATCGTCTCGATCTGCCCCGACTGGCCCTCGCCGAGCAGTTCCCCGGCCCCGCGGATCTCGAGGTCGTGGGTGGCGAGCGTGAAGCCGATCCCGAGTTCGCCGGCCGCCTCGATCGCGTCGAGGCGCTTGCGCGCGTCGCTCGTCAGGGCGCGCCGGTCGGGCGTCATCAGGTATGCGTAGGCCTGGTGATGCGACCGTCCGACGCGGCCGCGCAGCTGGTGCAACTGCGCCAGGCCGAACTTGTCGGCGCGCTGGATGAGGATCGTGTTGGCGTTCGGGATGTCGATGCCGTTCTCGATGATGGTCGAGCAGACGAGGACGTTGCTGCGGCGGTGGTAGAAGTCGGCCATCGTCCGTTCGAGCGCCCGCTTGTGCATCTGGCCGTGCCCGACGCCGATGCGCGCTTCGGGAACCAGGGCCCGCAGTTCTTCGGCGGCCCGGTCGATGCTGGCGACCTCGTTGTGGACGTAGAAGACCTGTCCGCCCCGCGCGAGTTCCCGCGTGACGGCCTCCCGGATCAACTGGTTGCGCTTCGGCACGACGAAGGTCTTGATCGAAAGGCGCTTGGCCGGCGGGGTCGCGATGATCGAGAGGTCGCGCAGGCCGCCGAGCGCGAGGTTCAGAGTGCGCGGAATGGGCGTGGCCGTGAGCGCGAGCACGTCCACCTCGGCGCGCAGCGCCCGCAGGCGCTCCTTCTGGCGCACGCCGAAGCGATGTTCCTCGTCGATGATGACGAGGCCCAGGTCGTCGAACGCGATGCCCGCGCCGAGCAGCCGGTGGGTGCCGATGACGATGTCGACCTTGCCGGCCGCGAGGCGCCTGGCGATGGCCGTGACCTCACCCTCCGTGCGCAGGCGCGAGACCGCCTCGATGTGTACGGGCCAGTCCGCGAAGCGGTCCCGGAACGTCTCGTGGTGCTGCTGCGTCAGGAGCGTCGTGGGGGTCAGGACGGCGACCTGCCGGCCGGACGCCACGGCGACGAACGCGGCCCGCATGGCGACCTCGGTCTTGCCGAAGCCGACGTCCCCGCAGATCAGCCGGTCGGTGGCGCGGTCCGAGCAGAGGTCCGCGATGACGGCGTCGATGGCCGCCTGCTGGTCGGCCGTGGTCTCGAAAGAGAAGCGGTCGCAGAAGCGGGCGTAGTCGTCCTCCGGGCGGTCGAACACCGTGCCCGGACGCGCCGCGCGCCGCCCGTGGATGTCGAGCAGTTCCGCCGCGACGTCGTAGGCCTTGCGGGCGGCGCGTCGCTTGGCCTTCTCCCACTGGTCCGATCCCAGCCGGTGCAGGGGGGCGTGTTCGGCGTCCGCGCCGGCGTAGCGGGAAATGAGGTGCAGCGACGTGACCGGGACGTAGAGCCGAGCTTCCTCGGCGTACTCCAGGGCGAGGAACTCCTGGGTGTGCCCGTCGATCTCGAGGGTCTCGAGCCCCAGGTAGCGCCCGATGCCATGGTCGATATGCACGACCGGGGCGCCGATGGACAGTTCCGTCAGGTTGCGGATCACCAGGTCCGGGTCGATCCGGCGCGCCGTCGCGCGGTCCACGGCATCGTCGTTGCGGCGGCCGAACAGCTCCGACTCCGTGACGACGGCGAAGTCGGCCAGCCAGGCGCCGCGTTCGACGTCGGCGACCGCGGTCGCGAGGCGGATACCGCGGTCGAGGAAGTCCTCGAGAGTCGCTACGGCGGGGGGATGCAGGCCGGCGCGGGCGAGGAACTCCTCGAGGTGCTGGGCGCGCCCCGCCGTCTGTGCCGTCAGGAGCACCGGCTGCTCGCACGCCGCAAGGAAGCCGCGCAGGAGGCCTGCTTCGTCCCGCCCCCGGTGGCTGGCGGTGACGTCCGGCAGGGGACGGCCGTGGAAGCCGACACGGTGACGGTGCCGCGTGCCGTCGGGGTCGACCTGTATCCGTCCGTAGGGTTTGAGGACGTCGCGGAGATCCTGTCGGGACAGGTACAGGGCGCGCGGCGCGAGGATCGGGCGCTCGACGTCGTGACGCAGGGACTCGTACCGGGCCTCGAGTTCGTCTTCGAAGCGCGCGGCCTCGGTCATGGCCTCCGGATCGAGGACGACGACCGTCGACGCGGGCAGGTAGTCGAACAGCGTGGCGGTCTCTTCGAAGAAGAACGGCAGGTAGTACTCGACACCCGCATGCGGAATGCCGCGGCTGACGTCCTGGTAGACCGGACAGCGCCGCACGTCGACGTCGAATGTCCGGTGCCAGCGTTCGCGGAAGCGCGCGATGCCGTCGGGATCCAGGGGCACCTCCCGCGCCGGCAGCATGCGTACCGACTCGACTCTCTCGGCGGTGCGCTGGGTGTCCGGGTCGAACGTCCGGAGGGTCTCGATGCGGTCGTCGAACAGGTCGATGCGCAGCGGCGCCCCGGCGCCCATGGGAAAGATGTCCACCAGCGATCCGCGCACGGCGTACTCGCCCCGTTCGGCCACGGTCCGGGCGTGGCGGTAGCCGGCCCGCTCGAGGCGCGCGCGCTCGAGGTCGACCTCGAAACGCTCGCCGGTGCGCAGGGTGAGCGTGTGCGCGTCGACGAACGAGGCGGGCGCGAGCCGTTGCATGAGCGTGCGCACGGGCGCGACGAGCACGCCCCGGGTGACGCCCCCGAGGTCGTGCAGCGTGGTCAGCCGGTCCGAGACGATGTCCTGATGCGGCGAGAAGCTGTCGTAGGGCAGCGTCTCCCAGTCCGGGAACGCATGGACGGGCACCTCGCCCGACGCATAGAAGTCGATCTCGTTGCGGACCCGCTCGGCCCGCTCGGTATCGCGGGCGGCATACAGCACGAGGTTGCCGGGTTGTGCTGCGAGCCTGGCCGCCCCGAAGCTGGCGCCGCTGCCGAAGAGCGCCTGCCAGTTGTGCACGACGTGGCGGGCCGGTGCCTGGATCGGCGCCTCGGTCGGTCTCATCTGCGGGCGGTCTGCGGGGGCGGGAAGGGCCGAGCATACTATCTCATCG
>VXNE01000568.1:2109-3557 GCA_009840715.1 Gammaproteobacteria bacterium | reverse complement strand
GGCGCGCGCGCGTTCGCGGACGCCTACGGCTTCGAGTTGTGCGAACCCTGTCCCGGTGCGCCGGCGATCCACACGACCCTCGGGGAAACGACGCACGGCCACCTGGACACCGGGTTCGAGGAGTCGGACTCGTGGAAGGAAGTCTTGCCAGGTGTCCGGCTTGCGACCTCGCTGCTGGGCGAGGTGACGGCCGGACCGGTTCTCGCGTTGCTCCGCTGTGACCCGGGCGCGCCGGCATGCCCGGCCGGGACGGTAGAGACCGAAGTGTTCCACGCGGTCGTGGAAGGGTCCTGCCTGGTCGACGGATCACCTCGGGCGCTCGGCGACGCCTGGCTGAACGACGCGGGGCCGCAGGCCGACGTCGTGGCGGGTCCGGACGGGCTCTCCCACATCGTCGTGTTCGGTGACCGGCGCGCGGTTGGCGGGTTCACAGCCTCCGGCGATAGTGTCGGCCGCGACCTGGCGGCGACTATCCTTCGCGAAACGGCCGCCCTCGCGGCGGCCTGACGATTCTCCGCCGCGCTCCACCGGACCGCGGTCAACAAGAAGGCATACCACATGGCAGCATTGATCGTTCACGGCGTTCCCCTTTCACAACCGGTTCGGGCCGTGCTCTGGGCCCTGGTTCGCAAGCGCAAGCCGTTCCAGCTCTCGCCCAAGATCCCGGGTTCCCCGGCAGAAGGCGGGACCCGGCACCCGAGCTTCCTGGCCATGAACCCCGGCGGCACGATGCCCTGCATCGAGGAGCCCGACACCGGCTTCGTGCTCGGGGAATCCAACGCGATCATGTGCTACCTGGCGCGCACGAACGGCTGGGACGACCTCTATCCGGCGGATCCCCGAGGGGCGGCGAGGGTCGACTGGTATCTGCACTTCCATCACCAGAGCGTCCGCCAGGCCTCCATCGGCTACATCGCCCCGGCCTTCCGGCAGGATCTGCAGATTCCGGAGCACATCGTGGGCAGCGCGAAGGCGGCGACGGAATACGCGCTCGGCGCACTCGATACCGGTCCGCTGGCCAAGTCGCGGTTCATCGGCGGCGACGGCCTCACGATCGCGGACCTCGCGGCCTACGGGGACCTTGGCCAGTTGCGGCGGGAGTTCACGAACCTCTACGACTTCTCGAAGTACGCGAACGTGCAGCGTTGGCTCGACGACATGATGCAGGCCGACGGACACGACGATGTGCACGTGGCGTTGGCGGAACTCGGCGACATCAGCGTCGAGGGCCCCACCGTGGCGAGGCTCGGCGAGGTCAACGGCATCGCGATCAAGGCGCTGGTCAAGCAGGCGGCCGGGTTCGTCGACTGACCCCATGCCCGACTCGCTGACGACGCCGCGCAGCGAAACGCTCCCGCCCGACGCGATCTCCGGCGTACTCCTTCCCGTGGTGGAGGAACTCGGCCTCGTGGGCACCTGCCGGCAACTCGCCGCGGAAGGCTGGACCG